>JANPIF010000118.1:0-1889 GCA_031424845.1 Ferruginibacter sp. | reverse complement strand
GCGGCGAAAAAGGAGGCTTACTTTGACAATACTATTTTTGTTTTTATTGGTGACCATGGTTTGGAAGGTAATGCTACAGCCATTTACCCTAATGCATGGACGGAGCAACGCTTAGCAGATGAGCATATCCCATTATTATTTTACGCACCTGCTTTGCTCACAGCAAAACAGCATACAGAAGCGGTTTCTCAGATAGATGTTTTACCTACTATTGCAAGTATGATAGCACAACCTTATACAAATAATACCCTTGGAAGAAATTTATTGGATACTACTAAAAAAGGCAATGCTGCTTTTATAATTTATCATGCCCCCGGTTGGATAGGGGTAGTAAATGATCACTTTTTTTACCGAAAAAATATACGGATACAAAAAGAAGAATTGGTTCCTGTAACAAAAGACACACTTGTACTTTCTGTCCGGCAAAAAGATTCTGTAAAAAAAGAAATGTCAAGGCTTACATCTGCTATTTATGAAACTGCAAAGTGGATGTTGGTTAATAATAAAAATAAGTAGTGTCAATTTTTAGGATTAGAGTGCTAATATAAAAAGAGCATAAGGGAGAAGATAAATATTGAAGCATTATATATTTGCAAAGCCGGGGGTTGTTTGGTAAATGTATTTCAACACATAAAAAAATCCCACCTGCTCTCACAAATGGGATCTTAAAAAAGTAAAAAAATAATTTTTATAACGTAGCCATATCAATTACAAAACGGTAACGCACATCGCCTTTTTCCATACGGCCATACGAAGCGGTAATATCTTTTATATCTATTACTTCAATATCCGAAACAATATTATGTTCTGCACAATAGTCCAGCATTTCCTGTGTTTCGGCAATGCCGCCAATGCCAGAACCTGCTACTGATTTTCTGCCACCAAGTAATGCAAATGCAGTTATAGAGTGAGGATTAGATGGTGCACCAACACAAATATGTATGCCATTGGTTTTAAGCAGAGACAGATACATATTCATATCATGATCTGCTGATACGGTATCTAAAATAAAATCATAACTGTTTTTTACCGCTGCAACTTGTGCAGCATCTTTGGTTACTACAAAATGATGTGCACCCAAAGCTTTTGCTGCTTCTTCTTTAGATGCGGAAGTACTTAACACCGTAACTTCTGCTCCAAATGCTACACCAAATTTTACAGCCATGTGCCCAAGTCCACCCAAGCCAAGTACTGCGAGTTTGTGGCCTTTTCCTACTTTCCAATGCTTTAATGGTGAATAAGTGGTTATACCTGCACATAATAATGGAGCTGCTGCTGCCAAAGATAATTTTTCTGAAATGTGCAATGCAAAATCTTCGTGTACTACAATATTATTAGAATAGCCGCCGTAAGTAGGCACACCATCTTTTCCTTTGCTGTTATAAGTTCCTACATTTCCATTATCACAATACTGTTCCAGTCCTTCTTTACAATTATCACAAGTTCTACAACTATCCACCATGCAACCAACTCCTGCTAAATCTCCCTCAGTAAATTTCTTTACATCGGCACCCACTTTCAAAATCGTTCCTACTATTTCGTGGCCGGGAACCATAGGAAATATTCCAGGGATCCAATCATTTTTTATTTGATGAAGATCGGAGTGGCAAACCCCACAATAAGCAATATTTATTTGCACATCATTTGGTCCAACTTCTCTTCTTTCAAAGTCCCATAGAGCAAGATCTGTTGTGGAGCTTTGCGCTGCGTAGCCTTTTGTTTGTGTCATATTATTATAATTTTTTGTGAGAAATAAAAGTTGAAGAAATTTATTTTTAAAAATTATTCTCTTACAAAGGTATTGGTGGGCATTGATTGAAAATAATATTTGTTTTTATATTTCCAATATCATAATCAAAAATATAATTTCTATAAAAAAAGCCTCGAAA
>JANPIF010000117.1:0-55294 GCA_031424845.1 Ferruginibacter sp. | reverse complement strand
CGCATTTGTTCCTGCTAAGCCTGTTCGTATTTTATCAAGTTCTGTACGAAGTATTTGAGCATTTGAAGGGTTATCTAATATCGATTGATTGATTAAATTACTTACAGTAGAATGATTGGAGCCAATAACTTGCGCTACAGGATAAGAATTTTTGTACCCATATAAATAAGTAATGGGTTCATCATTTTCCTTTTTTACTTCCGTAACATTTCTAGCTGCATCATATTTACTAAATACTATCTTCAATTTATACCTTGAATCTTTTACAAATTGCCCACTTGTATTTAAAGAACTTTCTAAAAAAGTACTTAATAAAATAGATTGCGTTATTTCAAAAACAAAAACACTATCAGGCAAAAGTGTTGAAATGTTATAGGATGTAAATTCTGCTCTTTTTAAATACGTTTGTCCATTTTTTGTAAATATATAAAGCTGTTCAATTGGCTCCACCACCCTGTTTTTTTCTAGGAGTTTACTAGCAAAATTGTTTAATGTTATATTGTTGGTATAATCCTTTGCAAATTTTGATTTCGTTATTATAGTTTCGTTTTTACTATTCTTTACTGAATCCGAAAAATGTATATAATTTTTATCGTTAAATCCAAATTGTTTTATGGTTTGTAAAGAATTGTTATTGCTATATACAATACTTGTATCTGATTTAATGGAAAATGGCTCTGTAATGTTTCGGTATGCGCCGATTATTAAACTAAAAGCACGATCATTCCATAAATATTCAAAGCTTGTAGAACAGTCAAGAAAATTATAACTATCAAGAATTCCCACTTTTATATTTCTGGAAATTGCTAAATTAGGATTTGAAATATTATCATCATACGAAACATATCCTTTTTTAGTTTCATTAATTAAGCTATTCGTAGTAGGTGTCAAAAACTTACTGGTCTTTTCTGAAATTAAATTCCCTCTCCGCCAGCTATGATCTTCTGCGGGTAAAAAAGGAAATCCTATATAAACAATATCAGGATGATTATTGTAAGTGTTAAATTGTTTAAGGGTATTCCCATTGTTACCACTAAGACTAAGAATCTCTTTTTTTTCTACATATTCATAAACAACAGGTTTCCCTGATGTTTCTAACAAGGGATACGTAGAAGATGCACTATAATTTTTAAAAAAACACGGTATAAAATTACCATAACCTAAAATAAATCTAGTTGTTTCATAGGGGAATGCTATAGGTTTTTCTCCACTTAAAAAACCACTGCTAATCGTATCGTTTGGATAACTATAAATAAATGAATCAATAAGTGGAAATGTAGTATTTTCATCATATTTTTTAATCCTTGTAATCCTTAATCCTCCTCCGTAATAATTCTTTTTATTTCTAGTATCCCATTTTACTTTTAATAAATTGACATTGAATGTGCAATATGGCATATTGACGTATTCTGTTTCTATAGTTCCTGTTACTGTATATAATCCAGTAGGGAGATTTAATACATCGCCATTGCTAACATGATTATTAGAATATCCATTACTTCCTACAACTGATAAAAAAAACTGATTAAGTAAATTTGGATTTGCACAGTTATAGGTTAAATCTATTTTTACAACAAGATAACCAAGGGCAGAAATAATATCATTTTGATTAACCTCAAAATTTGAAGATGTTACAGCTGGATTGTTTGAAGGACTTGCATTACTACCGTTAAAGCTAAAATAAGTAGCAAGTTCTTCAAAATCTAATCCGGGAATTCTATCTTTTGAATATACATTGTTTTCATATACAAATTCCGCTCTTCCGCCTGTGGGATATTTAATCTGCTCCAAAATACCAACTTTCGAATAATTGGGATTTGCATTTCTATTAGCCCCAACATATGGACCAGTTTGCGTTGTTTGGTATTGTACTAAGGTATTATTTGGAGCACCATTGTAAAAACCCCAATAGTCTTGGCTACTAGATAATAGATCTGGGAAAGCAATATTCTCATTATATACAAATGAATGTGTGGTACTTTTGTCTAATACCTTTTGCTCTTTAATACTGTCTAATCTCAATCTATTACCGTTAAAATAACTAGTGTAGAATTTTACTTTTTTTATGGTATCATTATTATTATTCAATTGTGCTATATAATCTAAAGCGTATGATCCTATAAAGTCTTGTCTTGTGGTTGAATTAGGTATAAATATAATTCTTCCAAGTTTAGATTTAATTTGTACAACTTTATATCCACTATTTTTTACATCGTTCATACAATAATTTCTTTCTAAATTTGATGCAATACAATTTGGATAATCACTATTTCCTCCCAAGACTAAACTATATTCGTCATTTCCTAACATCATCCTTTGAGTAAGTTCATAATAATAATTAAATATTAAACTATCATTTGATTTATCTATAATTTTGGTTACATGCCAAGCATTTATACTTTCCATTAGGCTATTATTACTTCCATTACAATAAGGTTCTACAGTTGTTCTTTCATACAAATTAAAATAGTATTTATTTCCTTTTTCATTTACAATTGTCCATAGATTGGAGTCAAAATTTATTTTCAGGTTTGATTTTGGTATTGTATGAAAATTGCTATCGCTAGCCATAAAAAATTTGCCTGAAAATCCTTCAATATTCAGATAAAAAATATCAGCTTCGCCATCCATATATCCACATACTATATTTTCTATATATTCCTTTTCTTCCAATCCACTCATTAGACCATTAAAATATTTAGTTGCTTTTGGATGGTTTCTAAAATATCCATAAAAGTATTCTTCATCTGGCAACCCCCTTTGGGTTCTTGAAATTGTTCCTCCAACATTTTGTAAACTCCAGCCCATACCTACACTTGATGCAATTTCTTCCACTTTATTTCCACCAGTATGATAATTTAATGAGACATTTAATGAAATGTCTGCTTGTTGTAAGGAAGCTAAAGGAATGCTAATATTAGCTGTGCCTGTTTGATAACCAATAGGAATTTCTCCATATTTTCCAAGTGAAGCAACTTCAGGTGATGTTGGTATTATTTTCGGTAGTGCTGCATTTGTAGCACTCTGTCCATTTGAAATTATATTTACCAACAAGAAAATTAATAACACGAATAATTTCATACGCTAGTTTTTTTAATTAAAGTTTTAAGATTAGTCGTTACGTGCAAAAGTGAATTTTACTATACAAAACAACTTGTCTTTTTATTGTAACAGTATCTTTTTAAAAGTTGTATCCTGTTCTAAAAACGATTGGTTGTGTAGGCACTGCATGCGTTTTGTACAACACATCATACAACAACTGAAAATTTGTGCCCTTCACATATTTAGTTTTTAGTTTTATCTTTTTAGTTATACCTATTAAGCCACTGCTTTGCCATTCGTTGCTGCTTTGCAGGCTTCTGATATTTGTAAATACAGTAGCGTAATTCATTTCAAAACCACCGCTTACAAAAAATTGTTTTTTTAGTTTGTAATCGATAAAGCTTCTTAATCCTAATCCTTCATGTGTAATGCGTAAATGGCTAATATTTCCATAGCCCATTTTATAGGCAACGCCAAAACCTGTAGTGCTTTTATCATTCATTTTATATCCAATACTCAATCCTATGTTTGCCTGAGAACTTGAAAACCTTGTAGGTTTTCCAAACTGAAAATTGCTGCCAAATTCAAGTCTTTGTTTTAGGGTTTTTGATTTTTGATTGTTAGGTTTAAAATCGGGCATTTCAGTGTTTGTACTACCGCCCCCTGCTTTAAGAATTTTATCTTTTAAATTTTGTAGTTCTGCCTGCGCCTGCTGTATATTTTGAGAAACGCTTGCAGCTGCATTTGGTCCACCTGCTGCTATTCTGTCTTGTATCATGTTATTTACACTTGTTCTCGTCTGTAACCCTGCAAGGCTTTGCGGGCTGCCATAATCAGCAGGCTTGCCAAATAAGGAAGCAAGCATACTGTTCTCTGCAACAAATTTTGTAAATGCAGGTATTTTATTTAAGATGGTTAATGCAGTTTCTTCAGCTTTTTTTGGGTCGTTAAATATGTCTTTGTAATTACGCATCGTTTCAGCGTAGTAATAGGATTCTTTATTTATTTTAGTGAGGTATTTACTTTTACCAATATATTTTATTGAAGCAGATAAAAGTTGTTGCTTTCTTTCTTTCATCAGTTTTGTTACTACCTCACTTTCGGCAACATCATTATCAAGTTCTTTTATTTTTTGTTTTGCTTCATTTAATGGCTTTATAAGTTTCACATCTAACTGCTCTTTTTGTACGTCCATGTATCTAATACCTGTAGTAAGTTTATCTCTGTAATCATCGTACTGTGCTTTGTAATTTTCTGTTACAATTTTACCCTCTTTAAACTTTTGCAGCATACTGCTAAAAGTTATGGCTCCATTACCAAACAACCGATCTGCTGTTGCGGGATCTGCTTTTTGTAGGAGGTTGTGAATTTTATTTTCCCACTTACTTAGTTTAGTAAGTGTTTTTTCTGTTTTAGAAGTTATGCGATTGCTGTATTTATCAAGTTTGTTATTTACGCCCTGTAAATGCTTTGTAGAAATTTTACTGAGGGAATGTAAAGCAGTATCTGTTTGACCAAAACAAATAGATGTAAGGTTAATTGCGGTAAAAAAAAGGAATATAACGGCTGATATTCTCACACTGCTTGATTGAACAAATTGTTGATTGACAATTTGATACAATGAAGAAACATAAAATATTTTTATTCCATCGGGGATTTCTACTCGATTTGCACCGTAAAATAACCCTTTTTTTTAGGGTTGTTTAACGGGTTGTTTTTTAAACTTTTTTTCTTATTGAATAAGGTATATTTTATTAGATTCACTATAAAATTTATACTTTTAAAAAAAATAAATATTTTTTAGCTGAAACTCTTTCAAAACTTCTCGAACATTTATTTTCTACTTTAGGATAATTAATTCTTTAAAAGTCTCCTATTTCCTTTAAATCCTTCAATAATTGGTTCGAGTTTAGGACTGTTCCCGCCACCAGAGAGGACAAATTCCCACTATTGGAAATTTGTCCTTTTTTAACTTCGGTGTATTCCATATCCACATTTAGTATCAGCGAAAGGGCCTCTTGGTAAACGGGAGTTCGATAATTGTTTTTCTCAAAAACTAACTTTTCAGAAAATATCGAACACAGTATTTGATTTTTAAGGGCTGTGTTGCCTGAAACATACGCCCGGTCTAAGTTCTGCAAATAAGAGAAGCCAAAATCTAAATAACGAATGTAATCCGAAGGTTTAGAGATTGCATTGCTCATTTCCGATTCTATTTCCGTGGTCTTTGCTTCGTACTTGCTTTTTATAGATCGGTATTCAGCCATATCCAATTGACCGTCTAACATAAGCTTTTGAGCATTTTCTATCCGCTCACGGTTTTTTCCGATTTCAGTACGTAAATGATGATTACCATCTGATGTTTCCTTATTTGTCTTCTTTAGTTGCTTTTCTATTAGGATACGGTAAAAGTTTAAAATCTCTTTTTTAGAAGAAATTCTTTGCAGTTCTACAATTACTTTTTCGTTGGCTTCATCTGCACGAAATCTTTCTTTACAACCCGGCTGACAGTGATAATAGAAATAGCGTTGATATTTTCCTTTAGAAGCACTACCAGTTAATTTTCCGCCGCATTGGGCGCATGTGAGAAATCCCCGTAACGGCAATTCATCCTTTTGCTTCAAGCTAACAACGGTTGATCTCTTTTTACCGTTAATGATATCCTGCACGTCATAAAATAAATCTTCCGTTATCAATGTTTCGTGAACGCTTCTTACTTCATGCGCTTCTTCATCCTTGTAAGCACGAATAAGCAGTTTGCCACAATACAGTGGATTGCGAATCATTGTCCAGAAATAGCTTCTGCTAACTGCAAAACCTCTTTTATTCGCTTCCTTTCGTATCTGATCAGGCGCCAATATGCCTTTTTTGATCTCGTTGAACACCCATTTTACATGAATTGCATTATCGTCAGGAACAATGGTTGGTTTGTTGTCAATCCTTACATTCTTGTAACCCTTTGGTGCAGTCGCAACCCACCGCCCTTCTTTCTTTGCCCTGCGCATACCAACTAATACATTCAAAGCTCTCCTGTCGTTTTCTACTTCCGGAGCGGCAAGATAAAACGCAAGCATTATTTTATTTTCCGGTATGTTCAAGTCCAATGGTTGTTCAATGGCCTGAGGCTCTAATCCAAAATTATTTAGTGTACTGATCATTCCGTAGGCATCTGCTGCATTTCTGCTAAACCTAACCCATTTGGTGAACAGGAGGAGGTTAGCTGTCATTTTATTTTTCTTCAGCTTTACTAGAAGTTCTTGAAATGCAGGACGCCTAAATGTTTTTGCTGAATGGTCATCTTTAAAAAGACCAAGAACTTCAATATTCTGAAACTGACAATAGCTTCTTAATCTTTCTTCCTGATGCCTTAAGGAGTATCCTTTATCAGCCTGTTCGTCTGTACTCACTCGGATATAGAGGAACGCTTTCTTTTCTTTCATCGTTAATTGCATTTATTGGTTTTACATTTTCATGTTGTTCAGTCTGCCATTGTTTAAAATACCTGCATTCAATCTCTGCCAATTGATATAGGAAATCTCTGATCTTTAGTATTTCTTCGTCTGTATATTTATTGCCGTTAATATTTATAAGTCGTTTACAGGTTTCAAGATCCATTTTACCACTGTCCTCATGGTTCTTATTCAAGGCAATTATTTTTGCTTTCATTTGATGTTTCTAAGTTACAAAATATTGATTATCAATATATTAAATAAAATAAGTAGGGTTATTCCTACCTGTTATTCATCCTCGTTCTCCTCTTCTTCATTTTCTTCGTCCTCATAATAATCTTTGATACCATTTTCAAAGTCAAATGCAGCTGTATGATCTTCACCATCTCTGTCAAAATTTACTTCCAGGAATACAAAGCCATCTTCCTCATCTGTCCCTTTAATTTTGTTAGTAAGATCGTTGGAGTCTGCCATATCCGCAATAATGCCAATAGGCACTTCGAATTCCTTTACCTTAATTATTTTCATAAATTTTAATTTATGCAAACATATGATCGCCTAAAAGGTCACTTTCCCGTTTGGGAACGTTTGGGTTTCTTTTGGACTGATAGTCTCAAACAAAGTCTTTTTGGGAGTGACTTTTCCGTTTAACTTTAATGCTTTCTAAAAAATAATCGGTTTAAAGAAATCTTTAGTTTATCTATATTGAGCAAGATTGTAAAGTGCGAATAATATTGAGGATTGATTGGGGAGGTATTGATGCAGGAAAAGATAATTCACGTTTAGGAAGCAAAAGTTTAAGGAATGATTGCGGAATAATTGAGGGCGCTTTGGACAGTGTGTCATACCACCATACTTTTTAAAGACATAGCTTAAAAACATAGTACATGAGTAGATTTCTTTATGACGATGACGATGTAAAAGGATTAAAAATAATACAACCAATGGATAAAATAATAGAGCTAAATAATCATCATGGGTATACCACCCATGACCTTGTAAAAGGACTGAGTGACCTTATAACCAAGCAATATATTAAAGACAACGTCTCCAAAATGTTTGATGAGCTTGCCAGTACTTTACTCAGACAAACTGTTATTGTAACTCCTAACAATAACTTTAACCTGCGAGAGATAGAGATTTATTTGTTTGACAAAGATTTACATCCGGATACTTATGCCCATAAAAACAAAAGGCAATTAGAATTTGGTGAATGGTATTTTCATCGTTTTACAGACATTGAGCCGTTCCTAAAAAGTAATAGAAATGGTTTGGATATCACATTCGGAAATAAAGAGAAAGGAATTTACGGAGGGATCTTAATTCGTAAAATTGAGAATGTAGAAACAAAAGACTTAATTGTCGGGATCAACAAAGTTGCAAGAGAACTTTTTGATAATATTGGACGAGAAAACGTAAAAAATATTGCTCTTGGTACCGGACAGTTGGCATTTGATAAAGAGCAGCTTCTGCACCTAAAAGTAGGCAACCCTAATTTTTCGAAGGCGATTTATAAGACTCAACGCTATGGACTTACTTTTAAAAATGAGGAAATAGCCAATAAGTATTACAAGGCTGCCTACTGCTATTATAACCACGACTTAAATGCAAATACAATAACAGAAGTAAAGCCAGGAATATGATACCAGATAGCCTAACTAATTTTCTTTATCTGGCACACTGCTTGCCAAAAAAGTACCCGACATTTTTTACAAGTTTTGAAAAACTGCTGAATGGATGTAAGATCAATTTTGATTTGATACCAGATACCAAAGATGTGTGGGCGGTGGATTATATGCCCATACAAACTGCTGGAAATAAATTTGTGCAGTTTACATACAACCCTTCTTATCTACAATTTAAAAAGTGGTTACCCACCATTTCTGATGTTGACAAAATTTGTGCAACAATGGGTTTATCAACCTTGAAAACTGATATTGTTTTGGATGGTGGTAATGTTGTAAGGTCTGCACACAAAGCAATAATGACGGACCGCATTTTTGGAGAGAACCCACACTACGATCGCAAGCAATTAATAAAAAAACTGCACGAGCTTTTGCAAATTGATAAACTATATTTTGTACCTGAACAACCCGGAGATTTTACAGAGCACTCAGATGGCATGGTGCGGTTTATTAATGAGGATACCGTTGTAATAAACAATTACAGCAATGAAAAAAAAGAATGGTTTAAAAGAGCTTTTGAAATTGCTATACACAATACCGGATTGGATTATGAAATACTTCCTTATTCTGTGGAAGATAACAAAACGAACACGCAGGCAAACGGCGATTATATTAATTATTTGCAGATGCAAAACTTTATAATTGTACCCACATTTAATAAAAATGCTGATGATGCTGCTGTGAGCAAACTGCAAGAAATATTTGCAGGGCAAACTATTAAAACTATTGACTGCAATGAGATTGCAAATGATGGAGGTGTGTTGAATTGTATTAGCTGGAACATTACCAAATAACAATATGCAGACAGAACATTACAGAGACAACTTGCAAGCAGCGCTACAAACGCTGATGGGTGTAAACCGAGATTTATACCTGAATGTTATTGGTATTGCTATGCAAGGGGAGCTGAAAGATTTTAATGATGCTGTGCCTGTTGGAGAAGTACACAAATTTGATTTTGCCATTTTTGAAAACTGTACTGATACGAATATCCAGCTACTGGTAAAATTGATGAAGGTGGTGGATGAAACATTTTTGAGCATCCAAAATATTAATAACATAGAATTTGAAGAGGAAGCGGCGGAATGAGAAGAGTAAGAATGGAAGGGATTAAACTTTATAAAATTAGAAACACTAAAATAAACTGGCTCAAAATTACAACCAACAATGTTTGACGATCTAAAAAAATACGAACAACAAGGCCATTTCTTTTTCAAATACCAGGACCAATTAAAAGAGGTTTGTAACGCACCGACTGATAAAAGTGGGATCTACATAGTTTACGCTTTAAATAACGGGAAAATTGAACTTATTTATATTGGCCGTTCAGGAAAATTAGGTTCAGACAGTGCAATGTTCATTCGTAAGGCTGGACTTGGCGGTATAAAGGACAGAATTGTAAATGGCCATCAGTTTGGAAAAATCCCAAGACGAATATCATGGATAAATCAAATGCAAAAGGAAGGCATTGAGGCATTAGACATATATTGGTATGCGACACACAACGAAAAATATTCTGATTGTCCAAGGGTTTTAGAAAATAAATTATTACAAAACTATATTAACATTTACGGACGACTTCCTAAATGGAATAAGGAGTTATAAATTATAAGAAAGAAAGTATATAAATGATGTAACAAACGTCAAGCCTTGTTCCCTTCGTCAAAGTAAAACCATTCTACATTCAAAAATGAAAATAGCGACTTGGAATATTGAACGACCCACTCCAAATGGTAAAAAAAGTCCTGCCATTGTAGCCTATTTAAAAAAGCTACATGCAGACATTTTAATTTTAACGGAGACCAACGAATTTATTGATTTAGGACCCGAGTATGAAGTATTTCACACTGAAATATTTTCAGGCGAATTCTATAAAACAGGTGACCGGCAAGTAAGTATTTTTTCAAAGTATCCCATTATTAAACACATACCAACATTTAGAGCGGATACAAGTTTATGTTTGGGATTTGATACACCCTACGGAGAGTTAATCGTTTACGGAACCATAATTGGAAATTTCGGTAATGGTGGAGACCAGTTTAAACTTGACCTTGAAAAACAATTGGCTGACTTTAAAAGAATTGGAACTACTCAAAATTTTTGCATTGCAGGAGACTTAAATATTTCATTCTCAGACGATATTTATTTTACAATAGATGGTCGGAAAAAGCTTATCAGTTCATTTGAAGAACTACGAATGCGGCTTATGACTGATCAGATTACTAAAAACATAGACCACATTGTATTAACAAAAGAATTCATTGCAGATAAAAAAGTAATGACAGGATTTTGGAACGCCACGGAAAACAAAGCAACAAGACTAAGCGATCACAAAGGTGTTTTTGTTGAAATATTTGACTGAAAGGAAACCGGCAGAGTGGCTAGTGGGGAGTGGCTAGTGACTAGTAGGGAATGACGAGGGGGAAGATTGAGGGGGAAGGGGTTAATGAGTTTATTTATTATTTCACACTTACGTTTATCAGTAATTATATCTTAGGTACAAGAAAATGAATACACTTCCACCAAAACACCTGCTTTCTAAAAGTACTTTTATGTATGGCTGCCAATGCCCGAAAAGGCTTTGGCTTCATAAGTTTATGCCACAGGTTAGGGATGAGCAGGATGCAGCAACCACTAGCATATTTCAACAGGGTACAGATGTAGGGAAACTTGCACAGCAACTTTTTCCGGGAGGAATAGATGCGACACCGCCAAGTACTTTTGAATACCAACAGGCAGTTTTTAATACAGCAAAGTATATTGAAGATGGACATACCATCATCTATGAAGCCGCTTTTCAGTTTGAAGGTATAATGTGTGCTGTGGATATTTTGGTGAAGCAAGAGAATGGCTGGCATGCGTATGAAGTAAAATCAAGCACGCAGGTAAAACAAGTTTATGAACAGGATGCAGCACTGCAATATTATGTGATAACCAACTCGGGGCTTTTGCTCGCAGATTTCTGCCTGATACTTTTAAACACTTCATATGTTCGTTATGGTGAACTGGATATTGAGTGTCTTTTTCATAAGCCTTCTATAAGCCCAACGATAGTGGCCCTTCAACCGGATATAAAAATAAAAGTAGCTGAGCTGAAAGAGGTTCTTACACTGAAACAGGTGCCTAATGTATCTGTAGGTGCACATTGCAATACGCCGTATACCTGTGATTTTTTTGGTCATTGCCATACAGATGTTGTGTATGAGGAGCCCGACTATGGTAAAGCTCAAATAAACAAGCATGCTTTGAGCGCTTTTGTGGATTTGCTTGCTTACCCCTTATACTTTTTGGATTTTGAAACCTATGTGACCGCAGTGCCGCTTTACGATGGGCATTGGAGTTACAGGCAGATTGTATTTCAATATTCTTTACACATACAAGAAAAGGAAGGTGCTGCAATAACGCATTGCGAATACCTGGCTAAACATGTGGGTACACCCATGGAGGTACTTCTTACACAATTAATAGATGACCTAGGTAATGAGGGAAGTGTGATTGTGTATAATCAGGCATTTGAAAATACAAGATTAAGAGAATTAAAAAATGAACATCCTGCCTTTAGCAAACAAATAGAAGCTATTCAAGCCAGGATCATTGACCTGATGGTTCCCTTCAGAAGAAAAGAATATTACACTCCTGAGATGCTTGGGCGTTATTCCATTAAAACTGTATTGCCTGCGCTTGTGCCTGAGCTTAGTTATGACAACCTGGAGATAGGCAATGGTACAGATGCGAGCTCAGCTTTTTACAACCTACAGCACGAAACAGACCCTGCAGTTATAGAAAATACCAGAAAAAATTTGCTGAAATATTGTGAGATGGATACATGGGGTATGGTAAAAATATTGGAAAAAATAAAACAAATAATATGAAACAAGACCCACTCGAAGGTATTTTTGAGCTATTGCTAAAGAACAAAGAATTTCCTAACTATCATGCGGAGCGACGCATTGATATCTTTATCAATTATTTCATTGAAAGAATTCTTTCAAGTTACTTAAGTAAGGATGTAAAGTTTATCTGCCCAGAATTTCCGATAAAAAAAGAGACTAGTAATTTAAGCACCAAGCTGGATTACTTGTGTACAACTAATGATGAAATAATATTTGTAGAATTAAAAACAGATGATTCTTCTTTTAAAGAGCAACAGGCAGATATTTATCTTAATTGTGAATGGGAAAAGTGTTTAAAAGATCTTGAAGCAATTATGTCTGCGGTAAAGAAAAAGTCGCATAAACTTAAGTATGAGGTATTAAATAACACTATTACTTCATTAAAATTTAAGACGACACCTTCTATTAGAATCATTTATTTGTCACCCCCAATTAATATTGCTCGCTTAAAAAAATTTACAACAAAAAAGATTGTTGAACTAGCAACCCTCCTTGTATCTCACACAGAAAATGAAACTACCATGTGGAATTTTATTAAAGATTTAAACTTATCAATATTTGAAATAACCAAATAGTCATGACAAGCATATTTTGAAACTTTTTACCTGCTAATTTAAAACGACATAGTTTGTCGCCCCGGGTTTTTACTTTTGATTTCATCTAAAAAATTAAACAATGGAATCAAAAAATGCAGCAGCTTTAACGATGGATATTTTTACTGACGGTGGAGGATATATTGATTGTGCAAGAATGTATTTTGGCTATTTTCAAAAAGTGCCTCTCATAAAATCTATTGGTCGTCTACAAACATCGAAACTTACTAAATGGATTGAAACAGAATGGAAGAATAAAATTGTGGTACAAAATTCCAAACAGCAGTACAATTGGCGAGAAAATAAATTAATGTACGTTGATGTATTTTACCTGTTAGATTCAAATATTTTAATAAACGTGTTGCATTCTTCAGCACTCATACTATATGCAAACGAACAGGAAGTAGCCGCTACTGAGATATTAAGCGAGTTCAAAAAATTTGTTCACAGAAAACGAAAAACACAGGAAATAAGTCTTGTTGTAAACAGCAGTGCTGGATTAATTACGAACTCAATTAAAATAAAAAAGCCGGCGTTGAATTTTGGATTGCACTACAATGAAGATCTGATGCCGGTGCATCAAAAAATAGTGCGTACACTAAAGCAAAAAAACAAAGGCGGTTTGTATTTATTTCATGGTGTGCCTGGCACCGGCAAGTCAACATACATTAGATACTTAACACGCTCTATAAATAAAAAAGTAATTTTTATGTCCCCCAGGCTCGCAGGAAACATGGACACACCGGATGTTACCAGCTTATTGATAGACAATGCCGATTCCGTTTTTGTTATTGAGGATGCAGAGGAGTTGCTTGGATCTCGTGACGTGACAGGAAACTCGGGCATTTCTACATTGCTAAACTTAACTGATGGCTTATTAGGCGAAAGCTTAAGCATACAAATTATAGCTACGTTTAATACTGATGTAAAGAACATTGACAAAGCACTGCTAAGAAAGGGAAGGCTCATTGCCTTGTACGATTTTAAACCTTTAACGGTGGAAAAGTCTGCTGCATTATTAAGACAAACCGGCTGTAAAGATTATGCTGTGAGCAAGCCTATGACACTCGCAGAAATTTTTAATGCAAAAGAGGAAGGTTATGGATTTACTAAAACAGAACGCCCGCAGATCGGATTTTATTCAGCTGCGGTATAAAACAATTAAGCATGCCTAAAGAACTGTTTTTATCAAGATACGCTTTGATTATAAAGCGCCTGGAAAGAGGCCCTTCCACCTATGAGCAGATTGCCAGGTATTTGGAAGACGAGTCTGCTATTAGAGATAAGAATTTTAATATAACGCAGCGTACGCTGCAAAGGGATATAAAAGATATTTATACGCAACTGGATATTGAAATTGTGAACGAGAAAAAGGGGGACAGGCGATACCATATTCATTCTAAACCCGAGACCGAACAGCATAGCCAGCGGATATTGGAATCGTACCAAATGATTAATGCCATACATGCTTCGCAAGATTTTACGGAGACGGTATTTTTGGAAACCCGAAAGCCAAAAGGGCTGGAACATTTTTTCGGACTGCTGTATGCCATAAAAAATAAGCGTATTGTACATTTTAGACATTATAAGTATTGGGATGAAACCATAACGGATAGAACCACCCATCCCCTTGCACTAAAAGAGGCACAGGGGCGTTGGTATCTTTTGGCTGTGGATACAAAAGACAATCGTTTAAAAACTTTTGGGCTGGACAGGATGACTGATATTGACATCAGCAAAACAAAATACCGTGAAAAATATACCTATGATTTTAAGGCCCTTTTTGCACAGGCTTTCGGGATTCTTGGTGATGAAGCAGGGAAAGCGCAGCGGGTAAGATTGCAATTTAGTTATGAGCAGGGGCAGTATGTAAAGACATATCCTTTGCACGCCTCGCAAATAATTATTGAAGAGGACAAAAATGCTGTTATCATCGAATTGTTCCTATATATTACGTTCGATTTTACCAAAGCACTGCTATCTTTTGGCCAAGAGCTGGAAGTACTAAGCCCAATGAAATTGCGGAAGCAAATGGAAAAGGAATTGCGTGATGCATTGAAAAAGTATGTATAACGGAATTGGGAACAAAAGGGGGATTGAAAGTAAAATTATTTCGGAAGCAAAGGATGCAAAAGTGAAACTCACAAGAAACTAAAATCTTTAAAAAGAAAATAACTTAAAATGGACATTCTTAATTTCCATAAAAAACTAATTGAAAATTACAAAACATATATCCAGAGCTTTCTAAACATTAAAGAGCCCAGGATTCTGAATTTTGTTGATTCGGAAATTGGCAATAAAAAACTTTGGCCAGAGCCTTTAGTTCAGTTTAATCCGACATTTGAAAAAGGTCGACCACTTTCAACATTAGTAAATGAAGGTCACCTTCACAGTGAACTTGATAATATTTTCCAAGGCTTTAGTCTTTACAAACACCAAGAAGAGGCAATTTTATTAGGGGCAAAAGGCCGGGAATTTATTGTTACTTCTGGAACAGGTTCTGGAAAATCACTGACCTACATGGCTACAATTTTTAATCATGTTTTAAATCTGGGAGATTTTGCAACAGATAAAATAAATGCTGTTGTGGTTTATCCCATGAATGCTCTTATTAATTCACAATACAAGGAAATAGAAAAATTCAAAAAAACGTACGAAGAAAAATATAATAAACCATTCCCAATTACTTTTGAACAATATACCGGTCAAGAATCTGACGAACAAAAGGAAAAGCTTAGATTAAATCCACCACACATCCTACTAACGAATTATATGATGCTGGAATTGGTCATGACAAGAAGCGGAAGGGATGTTGAAATCAGACAGAATTTTTTAGAAAACATTAAATACCTGGTATTTGATGAACTTCATACTTATAGAGGAAGACAAGGTTCAGACGTATCAATTCTCATTCGCAGAATAAAATCTGCTGCATCAAAACCTATTGCTTGTATAGGTACATCAGCCACGATGGTTTCCGGTGACTCAACTTCTTTGTTAGAACAAAAGAAGAAAGTTGCAGAAGTTGCATCTACCATATTTGGAACAGACATTCAGTCAGATCAGGTTGTAAATGAATATTTGGTAAGAAGTATTGGACTTGGGCACTCTCCAACAAAGGATGATTTGATAAACGCCATTTCACTTGGAATTTCATCAACTTTAAAAGCAAATGATTTTGAAAAACACCCAACTGCAAATTGGATTGAGGAACAAATAGCATTAGAACCAAAGGAAGGAGTTTTAGTTAGACGAAAACCAATTGAACTTTCAGAAATTGCAAAGCAACTCTCTGAATATACTGAGACTAAAAAACAAGACGCTTTATACCACTTAGAGCAGTTGCTTGAATGGGCAAATATTTTAAATACCGACCCGGGCAAACAGAAGAATTTTCTCCCTTACCGAATTCATCAGTTTATTGCTCAAACTGGATCGGTTTATACAACTTTAGGAAATCAATTAACAAGAGAATTATTCTTGGATGCTGGCCTATATGCTGATAATAAAGAAACCATGTTATTCCCAATGGTATTTAGCAGAACCTCAGGACATGAATTTACTTGCGTTAAGTTAAATCTAAATGACTCCATAATACAGCCGAGAGAGTTTTATGACTTAGTTGATGAGGAAGATGAATCCGCCATTGAAGAAGGTTACATTTTTATTCAACATAAGGAAGATGAAGAACCAATTTGGGATGCAGAAAGAGATATATCTGACTTGCCCGAAACTTGGTTTACCCTGCCTAGAAAAGATGGGACTAGAAAATTAAAAAAAGAAAGAGAAGGCAGATTACCACGCAAGATATGGTTTAACAAAAAGGGCGATTTTTCATTTTCACAATCACTTGATTTCGAAGGTTGGTTCATGCCGTCTCCACTGATGTTTGATCCAACTTCTGGAACAATTTATGACGCCCAAACAGCTGAGTGGACTAAGGTAATGAAACTTGGCGGTGAAGGCCGAAGCACCGCAACCACAGTATTGTCATTCGAAACCATTACACAACTTCAAGCATTTGGAGAATCTTCAGAGAAACAAAAACTGTTGAGTTTTACTGACAATCGACAAGATGCATCTTTACAAGCAGGACACTTTAACGACTTTGTTAAAGTAGGACAGTTAAGAGCCGCCATAGCCAAAGCCCTCGAAAATCACAATACACTTGATTACACAAATATTACAGATAAAGTATTTGAATGCCTGAATATTGGTCAAGACCAATTCGCAAAACAGCCTGCATCCTTTCCAGGTCCAAAGAAAGAAAATGAAGAAGCTTTTAAAGACTTTATCATGTACCGCCTGCTTCATGATTTGAGAAGAAGTTGGCGTGTAGTTTTACCGAATCTTGAACAATGTGCTTTGTTGACAATTGAATACAAGCATCTGAAAGAATCAATACAGGACAATTCCCTTTGGCAACCTAATGATTTACTTTTTGCGATGACTCCAAATGAAAGGCAAGAGTTTTTGCATCAGGTTTTTGATTTCTTCCGTAAATCATATGCATTAAGTTTTTCTATGCTTGAACCCGGAGTTATTTCTACTAATGCCAAAAAGATTAAAGAAAAACTAAAAGCACCTTGGACATTAGATGAAAATGAAAAGCTTGAAATTCCAAACCATATTCGGTTAGAAAGACTATCCTCATCAGCAAAGGAATTATATTCTGAAAGTGCAGGGCTTACCAGTGTTTTTGGACGCTACTTAAGAAAAAAAGCAGCACATTATGGAATTGACATCAGGGGTAAACAAGTCTATAATGATTTTACCTACAATTTCCTTAACTTTTTAAGTGCAGCTGGGTGGTTGGTTAAAAAACCTGCAAAAACATTAGACAACCAGGAAATAAGTATCTATCAATTAAAGGTAGACAACATTCTTTGGCATAAAGGTGATGGGGAAAATCTAATCCCTGACTTAATTAAAAACCGTTCTTACAAACCCTTAAACACAAAACCAAATAAATACTTTCAACGGTTCTATCAAACCAACTTTCAAGACATAAAGCCAATTGAAGGTCGTGAACACACAGGGCAAATCAATAACGAAAAGAGAAAGCAAAGGGAAAAGGAATTTAGAGAGGGTAAAATTGGTGCATTATTTTGTTCGCCAACTATGGAGTTGGGTATTGACATCTCAGACCTTTCCATAGTCCACATGCGAAATGTGCCACCATCACCATCCAATTATGCACAACGAAGCGGACGTGCAGGAAGAAGCGGCCAAGCTGCTTTGGTTTTGGTTTATTGTTCAAATTTCAGTGCTCATGACCGTCACTATTTTAAACATTCTACTCAAATGGTTGCAGGTACAGTAACTGCGCCCAGAATGGACTTAATAAATGAGGAATTATTACTAAGTCATTTGAATGCTTCCATTTTAACAAGAAGACCGTTGAGTGTGCTCAATGCTTCGCTTGGCGATTTGGTAGATAAAAACAATTTTGAAAGCCTTCCTCTGAAGCAAGAAATTATAGATACTTTAAAAATAAGTGAGCAAGAAAAGGTTCTTATTCACGCCAATTACAAGAAAGTTATTGATGATACTTATTTTAAAAATGAATTGGCACGAAGAAAACCATCGTGGTTTACCGATGGCTGGATAAAACAAAATATTGATTCTTTTCAGCAAACTTTTGACAGTTCGCTTGACCGCTGGAGGAAACTTTACAAAGCGGCTCAACATCAAATTAAAGGAGCTACTTCAATAATTGAAAATAGAATTTATGCTGATAACCATGAAAAGAAGAAAGAGGCTTACAAAAATTTAAGGCAAGGTGAAAGACAAAGAGACTTGCTTTTGAACGAGGCAACTGATGGTAAAAAAAGCAACAAAGATCAATCTGAATTCTATCCTTATCGCTATTTGGCTGCAGAAGGATTTTTACCTGGTTATAACTTTACACGCCTTCCAGTCCGTTCATTCATGGAAAGCGAAGATGGTGGCGGTGAGTTTATTTCAAGGGCTCGTTTCATTGCTTTGAATGAATTTGGCCCACGCAATGTCATCTATCACGACGGTGCCAAATACAGGGTTGACAGAATGATTTTGACAGAGGCAGAACTCAAATTGGAGAATGGTAAAATCTGTCCAAAAACTGGATACTTCCTTTACGACAAACAATACGGATACGAGGTTGACCCTATCATCAACGAAACCTTGCAGTTGGATACCAACAAACATGTGCATACCACATTGATTGAGATGGCAGAAACTAGGGCGTACGAATTGCAAAGAATCACCTGCCAAGAAGAAGAAAGAACTAAGAAAGGGTATGACATACAAACCTACTTTGCAGTAGATGGCGGTTTTGAGAACACTACAGAAGGAATTGTAAGTGTGGCAGATGAGAAGCTCCTACATATTCACTACTTGCCCACTTGCAGAATTTTTAAACTCAATTTAAAATGGCGTGCTTCGAGAGAATATGGTTTCACCATAAACTTGAACACAGGATACTGGCAAAGCAAAAAACAAAAAGAAGAAAAAGGTGAAGCAGATGAAATCAAGGATGTAAAACTATTTACATCCGATACAGCTAACGCCCTATACATACAGCCAATTAAATCCCTTGGCCTGGGTGGTGGAAGCAACGGAGTTATTACTTTAATGTTTGCCATTAAGCGTGCTATTGAAAATTATTTTCAGGTGGAATCAAATGAAATTGGTGCAACCATAATGGGAGAAGAGGATGCTCCAAACATTTTAATTTATGAAGCTGCCGAAGGAAGTTTAGGTGTACTATCTCAAATAATGGATAATCCTTCGCTTTATAAAGCAATCATGATTGAAGCGTATAAAATATGCTTTTATAAGAATGAAGTAGAAGAAGAAGGTGAAGTGCTTCCAGCCACTTACGATGATTTGCTGAGTTATTACAATCAGTTTTATCATCAGCAAATTGACCGCAATCTCATAAGGGAAGCATTGCGCAATTTAAAAGAATCAACTGTTGAAGTGTTAGCCAATAAGTCATTCAGCAGTTATGATGAACAATACCAATTTCTGCAAGCCTCAAGGGATCCCAACAGCAGTACTGAAGATAAATTTTTAAAAATGCTTTACGGAAAGGGTTTAAAGCTACCGGATGAAGCACAACCAAAAGTGGATGCTATGTTTGTTCGGCCGGATTTTTATTACAAACCCAATGTTTATATTTTCTGTGATGGTACACCTCATGACTCAGTTGACGTAAAAAAGGATGATATTGAAAAACGAACAGCATTAAAGAATAACGGTTATCAAATTCTGACTTGGTATTATAAAGAGTCATTAGAAAATTTCCTTGCAAGAAGACCCGACATTTTCAAATCTGTAAAATCTTCAAAATCTAAAGTATCTGAGCAGGAAATTAATAGCCTGTTTGAAGAAGCAAAAACAAGATTTAGTCTCACTCTTAAAAAATTAGGAGAATGATGAAAGATTATACTTTTCTTGATTTTGAAAGAATTGTTCAACTAAACAAACTTGCAATAAACACATTTGGTGGTTCAGATGGAGTAAGAGATAAGGGGCTTATTGAATCGGCTATAAATCAACCACAAGCAAGTTTTGGTGGTCAATACCTGCATGAAAACAAATATCAAATGGCAGCTGCTTATTACTATCACATTTCTGAATCTCAGGGGTTTTCGGATGGCAATAAACGGACAGGCTTTTTAGCATTGTTTGCTTTTTTAAGATTGAATGGCTGTGATTTAACGATACCGGATGAATATTTATGGCCGGTGCTTATTGAAGTTGCCAATGGACAGAAAAACAAAACCAATTTGGCCGATTTTTTAACTGAGAATGTAACCTGTAAAGACTAATGACAAATTTTGATTTTAAACCCGGTAGTTTAGTTACCCTTCGCAACAGACCTTGGGTGGTGCTGCCCTCAGAAGATATAGACCTTTTATTGTTAAAGCCGCTTGGGGGTTCTGATGATGAAATCACAGGAATTTTCAAACCATTGGCTAATGAAGCTGACAATCCTCAGACCTATAATTTCATTAAACCCTCGGAACATGATTTAGGTGATTTTACATCCGCCAAACTATTATACAATGCTGCAAGGTTGTCATTTCGCAATGCCGCTGGCCCTTTTCGTTGTTTAGGTAAACTTTCATTCCGGCCACGTTCTTATCAAATGGTTCCATTGATAATGGCCTTAAAACAAGATACTACCCGACTATTAATTGCTGATGATGTTGGTGTGGGTAAAACTATCGAGGCTTTATTGATAGCAAAAGAACTGTATGAACGAAAAGAAATTAAACGCTTTGCAATAGTTTGCTTACCTCATTTGTGCGATCAATGGCAGGATGAATTAAAAAATAAATTTGGCGTTGAAGCCGTAATCATTAGAGGTGGAACTGCCTCTTCATTAGAAAGACAAATCAGGACACATGAAAATATTTTCAGGGCTTTCCCTTTCCAAATTATTTCAATAGACTATATAAAATCAGGCAACAAACGCCAGGTGTTTATTGATCATTGCCCTGAATTAATTATTGTTGACGAAGCACATACCTGTGCTAAACCAGCCGGAGCAAACAACTCTCAGCAGTTGCGTTATCACTTGCTACACGATATTGCAAAAAAAGAAAAACAACATTTGCTACTGCTTACCGCAACACCTCACAGCGGCAAGCAGGCAGAGTTTCAATCCATATTAGGTTTATTAAAACCGGAGTTTGAAAAGATTGATATTATTACTTCCACCGAACAGGAGCGTAAAGAAATTGCCAAACATTTTATTCAAAGAAGAAGAGGCGATGTATTAAAATGGCTTGATGAGGAAACAAAATTCCCTGAACGAAATTCAGTTGACAAGCCTTTTGAAATTGGCAAAGTGTATGGGGAGGTTTTTAATGATATTTTATCTTATGCCCGAGAAATAGTGGCTCAAAATGTAGGTGATGGCAGAAAGCAACGTTATAATTATTGGGATGCTCTTGCATTGCTTCGTGGTGTAATGAGTAGTCCGGCTGCAGGAATCTCTATGTTGATTAAAAAAGCTAAAAAGAAAAAAATTGGCGATGAGGATGAAGATTATGATGGAAATCAAGGTTCATTAGATCCTGATGATTCTAAAGATGATAATTTACCAACTACTAATATTTCAGTTAATGATTCAGAATCTAAACGGCTTTTAGGGTATGCAAAAAAAATGGAAACGTTATATGGAATTGAGCATGACCAAAAAGCCAATGAAGCATTACTGCAAATCAAGACTTATATAGAACGAGGCTACAACCCAATTATTTTTTGCCGCTACATACATACTGCAAATTATTTAGGCTCTATTTTTAAAGATGCTTTAAAGGGTAAAAATTTTAAAAATTTACATGTAGAGGTAATAACCAGCGAACTAAACGATGAGCTACGCAGAGAGAAAATTGATGTGATGAACAAATCTGAAAGGCGATTATTGATTGCAACAGATTGTTTGAGTGAAGGTATAAATTTACAGGAAGGCTTTAATGCTTTGTTGCATTACGATTTACCATGGAACCCAAATCGCCTAGAACAACGGGAAGGTCGTATTGACCGCTTCGGGCAGCAAGCCGAGACAGTAGAAGTTGCTCTCTTGTATGGTAGCAATAACCCTATAGATGGCGTGGTACTGGAAGTGTTGCTTCGTAAAGCCAGGGAAATCAGAAGATCAATTGGCATCTCCGTTCCTTTCCCTGAAAATAGTGCTTCTGTAATGGAAGCTGTTACCAACGCTATCTTGTTGAAACCGTCTGTTTCAGTCAAACAAGTTTCTCAGCAATTATCAATTTTTGAAGCAGAAGAAATTGAAGCAGAAAAGAAAAGGGTTTCGGAAGCGTTTGATAAAGCAATGGAAAGAGAAAAAGTTTCCCGAAGCATATTTGCTCAAAACGCAATTAAAGCAAACGAAATAGAAAGCGATTTAAAGGAGGTGGATGAAGCCATTGGTGATGTGAAAGCAGTAGAGCAGTTTATTGTTGAAGCACTCGGTTTTATGGGCGTGCAAGTGGATGAAAAAAAAGATGGGTATAAAATTTATGCAACCAATATACCCCAAAGGCTAAGGGATTTGCTAACAGACAAAAATGATATACAGGTTTCTTTTAAATCACCTACTCCCGGCGGTTATAAATACATTGGTAGAAACCATCCCTTTGCCGAACATCTTTCTCAACACATTATTAATAATGCACTGCAAGGGGCCAATAACAGTGCAGCCAGGGCTGCAGTATTGCGTTCTGCAGCTATAAAACAAAAAACAGTATTGTTTCAATTAAGGGTGCGGAATGTAATTGCAGAACAACCCTCCAATAAACAAATAGTTGCTGAAGAAATGTGGCTTTGGGGTTATGAAGGTGAAGTAAATCAAAAAAAACTTCTTACAAGTAAAGCAGCATTGAGCCTTTTAATGAGTGTAAAAGCTTCTCAAAATATGGAAGAGCCGGAAAAAGCTCATTGGCTAAATGAAGAAATGCAGTGGGTAAAAGATGAAACTTCTTTCAGGAAACAGACCGATGAAGTAGCATTAGATAGAGCCCATCATTTGGTAAAAATGCATACTAAATTTAGAGGGTTAGTAGGCGGATCTAAATACCGGGTGGTAGAACCGATATTGCCGATGGATGTATTGGGTGTTTATATTTTGTTACCTGAAGTAAACTAAACGAAAATGAAGTACACCTGCATAAATATACTAGGCAATTTAATTTCAGAAGAAATTCTGCAAAAAATAGAAAAAGCAGAAGCTCAGGGGCAATTGGCTACTGACTTTGGTTTTGAACCCGGCTCTAATATTCGCAGCGAAATAGAATATGCCTGGAGCCGGATAAAATTAGACTGGAAAAACTTTAATGATAAAAGTCAAAACCTGCCTGCAAGTGATCCTTATGGTACTACTTTAAGCCGTAAATGGATGGAGCAATTTTTTAGTTCTATAAGTTTTGATTTATCCCGCTCAAAATCCGGTTTACTTGGGGATAACAACCATTCTTACACCATCAGCCATACCGCAGAAAACTTAGATCATCTGCCCATTCATATTGTGGGCTTTTCAGAACCAAGTAACCCCGATAAAAATACCTTAGACATTAAAACTAGTGGGGGCACTTCTAAATTTTCACCCCACGGCACAATGCAGGAATACCTGAACGTTACGGAGAATATTTATGGAATTGCTACCAATGGTTTGTACCTGCGTTTAATTCGGGATAGTGGTCGCCTCATTAAACTTACTTATGTGGAGTTTGATATTAAGCGGATGATGGATGAAGACAAATACAGTGAGTTTACTTTATTGTATCGCTTATTACATGCTTCCCGTTTTCCAAGAAACAAAGCAGAAGCTGATCAATGCATATTAGAGAAATATTATCAGGACAGTATTGAAACCGGTAATCGCATTCGTGATGGACTAAGCCTTGCGGTAAAAGAATCTTTAGTGGCTTTGGGTAAAGGCTTTTTGCAACACGAAAACAATATAACCCTAAGAGAAAAAATTCAAGCAGGTAGGTTATCATCCAAAGATTATTACAGGCAGTTGTTACGGATCATTTATCGATTTTTGTTTTTGATGGTAACTGAGGAAAGAGATTTGGTGTATGATCCGGAAGATAAAAGTGAAGCCACTCAACGCCTTAAAAAATTCTACTTACAATTTTACAGCATTGCCCGCTTGCGTAAATTATCAGAAAGCCATTATGTGTATGAAGCACAGTTCAATGATTTGTGGCAAGGGCTGGTAAATACATTTATTTTATTTGAAGCTGGCGGCAGAGGAAAAAAATTAGGCATACAGCCTTTGGATGGAGATTTATTCAGTTCGCAAGCCATACTTGATTTAGAAGTAAGTTTGATAAACAACAGGCTTTTGTTGGAGTGTGTAAAAAACCTTAATGAGTTTAGAGATGAAAAGAAAAATTTAGTTGCCATTAATTATAGGTCATTAGATGTAGAAGAATTAGGTTCTGTTTATGAAGGGTTATTGGAATTGCATCCGGTAATTGAAAACATAGAAGCCAGCAATCCGGCACACATCAATTTTACTTTTCACGAAGGAACCGACCGCAAAACAACAGGCTCTTATTACACAAGACCGGAACTGGTGAACGAACTCATCAAATCTGCTTTAATACCTGTTATTGAGGAACGATTAAAAGAACATACCGGCAACACAACGGCACAAGCTAAAGCCTTATTGAAATTGAAAGTATGTGATGCAGCGGCAGGTAGCGGACACATGCTATTGGCAGCAGCACGTACAATTGCCTGGTATTTAGCAAGGGTACAAAGCGGAGAAGAAAACCCTGCTCCGTCTATTTACCGAAAGTGTTTACGGGAAGTAATACAGCATTGTATTTATGCGGTAGATTATAACCCCGATGCAGTAGAGTTATGCAAATTGGCCTTATGGCTGGAAGGACATAACAGTGGTAAACCTCTTAGTTTTTTAGACCATAAAATACGAAACGGAAATAGCTTGGTAGGTATCACCAATTTAAATGCATTGCAAAAAGGTATTCCTGATGATGCATTTAATCCGGTTACTGGTGATGACAAAAAGATTTGCCAGGAACTAAAAAAGGAAAATGCCAAATACAACAAAACCAAACAAGTTACACTTGATTTTGAACAAAGCGGCAACATCGATACATCAGCATTTACAGGCGATTACAAAGAACTCGAAAAGATACAGCAGGATGATGTAGAAGGCGTAAAACAGGTAAAAACGAAGTTTGAAAAATTCCGCAACAATCACACATGGTTTAAAGATTGGCGGGCTTGTAACCTTTGGACTGCTGCTTTCTTCTGGAACTATACCGAAGAAAACAAACAAGCAGCACCCAATAGCGAACGGCTGGCAAAGTTTCTTAATAATCCAGCCGCAGCTTATGGCCCTATGATAGGAAAGTCTGATGCTTTAAGTACAGAGCATAAATTCTTTCATTGGCCATTAGAGTTTCCAGATGTATTTGAGCAAGGCGGTTTTGATGTAATGCTGGGTAATCCACCTTGGGAACGTATTAAATTACAAGAGAAAGAATTTTTTAAAAACAAAGACGGAAACGTAAGTACATCTAAAACAAAAGATATTCGGAAAGCTTCAATAAGCTCACTTCAAGAAAATAACCCAGCGTTATTTCAAGATTTCATTAAGAATAAGATTTCAGCAGAAAAGCAATCTCTATTTATTAATTCTTCACGAAATTATTCTCTTGCAAATAAAGGAGACTTAAATACCTATGCGTTATTCACTGAACTCAATCTTCAATTGATTAACAAATCAAATGGAAGAATTGGCATTGTGATACCATCAGGTATTGCTACCGATAGCCCATTAAAAGAGTTCTTTGAATACTTAGTATTGAATAACAAAATTATTTCTCTGTTCGATTTTGAAAATCGTAAGGGTAAGTATTTTGCAACTCTTCATACCAAAACAAAATATTGTTTATTTACAGCTGGTCATAATTTTACTGGTGATTCGATGTTTGGATTTTATCTAAACTTTGTTGAGGAGATTAAAGATAAAACTCGAGTTTTTTATTTAAGTAAAGCAGACTTCTTACTACTGAATCCAAATACAAAGACTTGCCCAATTTTCAAAAACACTACCGATGCTAAAATTGTAAAAGATATTTATAAGAGAGTACCAATATTTTATAAAGAGGGAGTTAAAAATGAATGGGATTTTACAATTACTGAAATGATTCACATGTCTTCTGACTCTGATAAGTTTCTAATGGCAAACAAAATTGACGGGAAGGATGCAATTCCTTTAGTTGAAGGGAAGATGATTTTTTTATATAATTCAAGATATTCTAATGCATCGTTTAGTGAGGATGAAGAAGCTATAAGAGGTACAAATGATGCCTTATCAATAGAAGAGCTTAAAGATCCATTTTCTGTAGGGATGCCCAGGTTCTATATTGAAAATAAATATTTCCCCGAAAAATTTGCAAACTGTAAGTACTTTTTAGTTACAAGAAAAGTTTCAGATGTAATGAATGAAAGGACATTTATAGTTTCAATTGTAAATCGAGCATTTGTCGGAAATTCTTTACAAACTTTTGCATTTACCAATGCAATTGACCATGTTTTGTTTCAGGCAAATGCATCTGCTCTAATTTTTGATTACGTTCTTCGTCAAAAATTAGGGGGAAAAAATATTGCTCAATTTATTATTAATCAACTGCCAATTTACAGTAGAGCAGATTACCAAAAACAAAACTTACTAAAAATTATTCCGTCTGTCTTAGAGCTTGATTATAATTATTGGAAAATTAAAGATTTTGCCGATGATGTTTGGAAAGAAGCTGATGATGATTTAAAAGCAGCCATCACCAAACAATGGGAAGAAAATAAAGAAGTCACAGGTGGTCATGAATGGGCACCGCCAGAATGGTGTGCAATAGATGAAACAGGTTGCCCATTACCTCCCTTTAAATGGGATGAAAACCGTAGGGCAGTATTAAAAGCAGAACTAGATGCTATTTACGCTAAACTCTATGGCCTCACCACCGAAGAACTTCGGTACATTTTAGACCCGCAGGATGTTTATGGCCCTGATTTTCCTGGAGAGACATTTCGTGTGTTGAAAGACAAGGAAATCAAGTTGTATGGAGAGTATAGAACGAGAAGGTTGGTGTTGGAGGCTTGGGAGAAATTGAATGAAAATAATTAGTTATGGAAATGAGATACATAAACACTAAATATACTCAAACAGCAGATGTTTGTGCTACTGCTTCTTATGGCATTATAATAGAATATTTTTCAGAAGGGAAATATAGTTTATTAAAATTCTTTAATGAATACTTATCAAAGCATAAGCTCATCAACTTTGCCGAGCAGGAGAATCTTAGAAAAAAAGGTAGAGTAGAATTTAATCAATATAGGGAAGATAAAATAACTAAGCATTTTCATAACCATTGTAAAAAGAAAGTTGATAAAAGGGGCTTTCAATATATTGTTGAATTTCATATCGATAATAGTTTTAAAACAAGTGGGTATTGCGACATTATAAAATCTAAAGCTCAATTAACACCTATTGAACGAGGGGAAGTTTTGCAGTTGCGAGAAGAACTAAAGAGGGGCGGTTTGGCAATGGTTTTATATCCAGTTAGTAATAATACTCTTCACTCAATTGTTGTAGGGTATGATCCTACAAGAGAAAGATATTTTAAACGGGATCCAAATAATAAAGAAATGATTTTTGAAGATTTTCTTTTATCGAACCCCATTACAGAATATATTTTATTTGATGAGAAAGATGAAGTATCGAGAAAATAATGAAACTATCTCATAAAAAGTTTTGTGCATGGAGGCTTGGGAGAAATTAAATCAATAAAACTATTTTACATGCGATTAATTAGTTCATCTTTTAGTCATGTTAATCTTGGTAAAATGAGTTCGCCAATGGATAAAGAATGGCATAAACCCATTCCGTTGGATGAAATATTACAGTCTGATCCAATGAGAGTTTATACTTATGATGAGCTAGTAAGAAATGTTGCTCAAATATTGCATAGAAACAGAAACCTCACACTATTTTATCGGGGGCAATCTAGTGATCATAAGAATCAGGAAGGTAGATCAACGATACTTCCAAATATTTACCGAAGAAATGTTGACGAATCGAAGCTTTTTCTTAAAGAAAGGTTTAAAATTTTAGATGGAAAGGTGCAGGAATTAAAGACGCAATTTTCCGAAAGCAAAATTAAACTTGCCGGAACATCATTATTGAGCAAATACCCGGAAATCGCTTGGTCAATTTTACAACACTATGAAGTTTGCCCTACTCCTTTGTTGGATTTAACTCACTCCTTACATGTGGCTTGTTCATTTGCGTTTGATAGGAATGAAGGGAAAACTGGGATAGTGTATGTACTTGGTATGCCTTGGGCTAATGATGCAATTGGGTATAATACCTACGAAGAACTGGTTAATATACGTTTACTAAGTGTTTGTCCACCACAAGCACAACGACCTTTTTTTCAGGAAGGATATTTGGTCGGCCCATTTCCTAATTATCGACTTGATGCTCCTTCAAGAACAGAACAATTTGATTTGGCCAGACGGACTATTGCAAAATTTGAGATCCCAATAGTCAGCACTTTTTGGGGCCTTGGATTTAGCCGGATTCCTTCGGAGAAATTATATCAAGGAAATGATATTGTAGATGAAATTTGTAATAAGCTTAAATATTAACTCTTATATATGGCAACCTTCAAACAGCAATTCACAATACATCCTGTTGGACAGGGGCTATTTTATTCATGTTGTATAAAACTTGATAGTGATGTTAGATTCAGGATGGTATTTGATTGTGGAAGTTTAACTGCAGGCGCTGGACAGGAGGAAGTTGAGATTTATAGAGATACAGATTATTTGGATAAAAAGGTACTTGACCTGTTAGTGATTTCACATTTTGATGCTGACCATGTGAAATTTATCGGGGAACTGCTTGAAGGTGGAGTTAAGGTAAAAAAATTAGTAATGCCTTTCATTTCATTCAATGAAAGGTTATTCTTAATAGCCAGGCACTTAGACAATAATGGCGGCTTTAACCCCGATGATGATTTTTTTGTAAGATTTACAGTAGATCCACTGGGTACATTAAATGATAATCTTGATGGCGATTCAGAAGTCTTTTTGATTGAAAGGGGACCTAATGACCCAATTTTACCAGAAAATGAAGTGCCTCCTGAGAATACAGAATCTGACAATAATGAAGTCAGATTAAGGTTTGATTTTGAAAATAAAATTAGTGGAAGTGTAGATACAGATTTAATAATAACTAAAAAGCCAAAATCAAAAGTATTCAAGATTAATGATTCTGAAAAGGGCAAGTTATTTACAAGTAGTTCAATAATATTAATGGAGTTTTTGTTTTATAAACGAACTATTGGCGAAGACGAAGCAGGGTTTTACGAAAAAGTAAAAGAATTATTTTTTAAAAAGTATTTAATTGATGATCGACTGTCAAAAGATGATCTTTTGGACGAAATCGTAAATAAAGTTAAAGAAATAGCGGCTGCAACTGAGATAAAGGAAATATTCAGAGATGCTAAGAATGAAGGGCATTTTGAAACAATCAAAGGCGTTAAGATAGATGACTTGAATACGACAGCTTTGTGTATGATGCATAGAAATCTTAGTGGAATATTTAATTTTTTGGTTAATCCAACTAGGATAAGGCATCGTAACTATTTTTTAAATCGAATTGGTGAAAGTGAGCTTACACATATTCAAAAGTTTATTTCTCCAGATGGTTCACGAATAGAAACACAGAATTATTTTAATGAATATCCATATCCTGATTATTATTATAGCAATGATTTTGATAGATTTATTTATCCCAATGCACTATTAACGTCTGATTCATTTTTGCTTACGCAAGCCCAGGTTAGCGAGTTTGTAAATCATTTTATTAACTATTGGAATGATTACTGGTTATTCCAGATTCCACACCACGGCTCTCAAAAAAGTAGTGATAGTATATTACATTCAGTAATACAAACCCGGGCGAATAATTTTATAAACTATGGAATTGGGAATAGAGACCACCATCCTAATGCAAGTGTAATTCAGTCATTAGTTGCAACCGGGAATTCTGTTAAACTTATTCCTATAACCCAGTTTTCTGGAATTCGGTTTAATTTATTTATTAGTTAATTCTTACATGCCACTAATAGAAAACAAATACTACATTAAGCGTAAGTATTTTATTATAATCAAAAATTAGTACTGGTAAAATTATGATTCAAAAACTCTCTTGGCACTCCATTACAGATTTATTATTTCAGGCTAAATCAAAGATTCGGTTGGTATTACCATCTGTACATGAAGAATGGGCAATACTTATAGAAAAGTTGGTTCAAAAAGGATTAACTGATATAAAAATCTGCATCAACAACTCTGAAAAATACATCCGGGATGGATTTGGTGATGAAAAATCTATCATGTTGCTGAAGCGGATGAATATAGAAATAGTAGAAACGGACAACAATCGTATCTCATTAATTTCGGCAGACAATAACCACTATTTATTTTTCCCTACCAGCAGGGTTTTTGAAAGTTTGAATGATGAAGATATAACCAATGCGATTCATATAGATGAATTGACAGCATTGCGGATATTGTTGTCATTTTTTCAGTCAGACCAGCCAACAGATGATGAAAAATATGCTCAGACAGTTCTAGATTCACTTACACTTGCAAAAGAGCAGATTAGAAAGTCCGTGGATGATCTTAAAGATGGTAGAGTAACATTTTTTTCTTCCGAATTTGACGAACAAAACTTTAAAGTTATTCATCAAAATCTTAAAGTTAATCCGGTTCAATCACCCGATCTTAAAAGGGAAATAGAAGTATACACAACTAAGATTCAATTTGTAGAATTAAAGTTTGAGAATGGAAAAATAAATGGTCGCAGAGTAAAGATTCCAGCAAAGGCAATGCCTTTTAAAAATGACGAGTTAAAGAAAATACTGGAAAGCAGCATGCGCATTTTTTCGGATAAAGAGAATGCAGTGGAGGCTTTAAAAAACTATAAAGTAATTCAGGAACAAGAAAAGGCAATCCGAAAGAAATACCTCAAAAATATTCGTTGTCGAAATGATAAAAGTGTAATTGAAAAGCAGTACGCTGGTGAGTTTGAAAAGGAAATAGCCGGGCTAAATGCTGTAATTGAAAACTCAAAAGCGGCACTTGTAAAAGATATTGACGAGGAGATTAAGAATTCAAAAAAAAGACTAAAACAGGAGTTGATTTCATTTTTTATTATCAATACTCCTGAAGAATTGCTAAGCTTTAATGAAGAAGAGCTAAAAGAGCAAGTACCTTCCTATGTAAATCATCTTGTTTATCATGTGATCCCATTTCCATTGGGGAATGAATTGGTTGATGGCATGGGCCTTAATTTCAGATATTATGATTTAACTCATTTGGATTTTTCCGACGAAGAGTTACTAAAAGAATTTGAGGAAAAGAGTATCCTACGCAATGATATAAACTCAATAAGAGATTTAAAAAAGGCTTTTGAAGTGAAGAAGTGATTCACATTATTCAATAATAATATTTTATCCATGACGGAATTATTTAAAAATGCTGATGCTGATTTTTATTCGTTCGTTGACTATGTAAAGACTTTCACAGATGACAACAATGAGGATTTAAACCTGTTTCAATTGCCCCCTATTCAGCGCAACGCAGTTTGGAATGTTGCGCAGATAGAACACTTATGGGATTCAATTCTAAGAGGATTTCCAATTGGTAGTTTCCTTGTGTCGCCAAGAAACTTAGACGAAAAAGCCAGGGACATTTATACAGGTGAGCAAATAGCTTCGACAAAAGAAGGGTATTTTTTATTAGACGGACAGCAAAGAACAAGATCAATCCTGCTTGGATTTAAATCTAACAAAAATTCACGTTTGTGGATTGACTTAAATCCTAAACTGATTTTTGACAATGCGGAACTGAATGACCGAAAATTTCTTTTAAGAGTAATTACAACTTATCAGCCGTGGGGTATGAGTGATAGAAATCCATCTGATAAGCTAAATGAGAATCAAAAATATGTTGCGAGAGAGGAGCTTGGTATCGAAAGCCTTCATTATGACTATAATGTAAAAATCGATAATGATCCTGACGGCGATGGCAAGCAGGTCTCTTGGCCTGTAAAAGCAGAATTACCAATTCCATTAGATGCATTAATAAACCTTTGTGGAGGATTAACAGGTGAATTTATTCACCCCTTATGGCAAGATGTATGTAGTCTTATACCGGAGCGCTACCATAATCTAAAAAAAGTACCCGAGGTTGAAACGACACATTTCACTGAAATTATCGCTGCAATTAAGCAATTAATTAGTGCCTCAAATAATGAAATAAGGACTAGGACCATAGTGCTATTGTATCAAAATCAGCAGTCGGCAGAACAACCTATAAATGTACAGGATGATATGGAAGTTTTATTTCGACGTGTAAATGCTGGTGGCACTGTCCTTCAAGGCGAAGAGATGGCCTATTCGCTTTTAAAATCAAGTTGGGACGGAGCTTATGATATGGTTTCTAAAATTGTAAAGAGTAAATCTGTTGGGTATCTGCTTTCAGCCACGGCAATAGTAATGGCGGCAACGAGATTAGCTAGATTCATTCAAAATGAAAGCGATATACCTAACCCCGGCATTTCGAATTTTAGAAAGTGGATTGGAGCATCTAAAAAGGAAGGCGCATTTTTAAACTCTATTCAAAATCTTTTAATTGTTGATTCAAGCGGCAAGTCCGTATTCCAAAATACAATAGAAACCTTTTGTGAACTTGTAATCTATAGGGAAGATAATCCCGGCGACATTGGCATACCAAGGAAACTGCTTCTAGCTATCAAACCATCGTTATACCATCCAGTATTTATTTGGATTTTTATTCATCGTGGGGATAAAGATCTTGTTAATAAGAACAGGAGTAATATTTTGAGATTCCTGGTATATAGTTTTCTTACTGTTGAGAAACACGATAAAGTAAGTAAAATTGCTATTGAAACGATTAAAGAAGGAACTATAGTTGACTTTCCTGATACTGAAATTTATAGCAAGTTGCTGTTGGCAGAATTGACTGTTCCAATACCATCTCCTAAGGAATTTGCAAAGCCGTTTGATTTGCCAGTTGACGGGTTTTTCAGGCATTGGAATGATGTGTTTAATATTCAGGATGACAAATTTAATTTGTTTCGCAAGTGGTTTTGGTATGATTCAAAAGAGCTTCTATTGTGGTTTCAAAGAGCATATGCGTCAAGATGGTTTGTAGGATATGACCCGGCAAGTGGCGACGCATATGATACACCTTATGACTGGGACCATATCATGCCTAGGTCTCATTTGATTACATCAGGCGCATCTCCAATTACTCATTCAGAAAACAAGGAACTAAATAAGAAATTTGACTGGAATAGGTCTAATTATGTTAACTCAATAGGCAATTTCAGGCTTTGGCCATTTTGGGGTAATAGAAGCGATAGTAATATTTGTCATACTAAAAAATTGAGATTGGAGAATATAGCCTTGGGTCCAGATCCTGTTGCAAAAGAATTGGGCTTATCCTCAATTCAAGATTTCTTGGATGCATCAGCCATTAATCCAGATGACCAGCAATTATGGTACGAGGCTGGAGGAAATGTTAGACAGTGGCCGGAGGAGAGAAGGATAGCTTGGCAAAAAGCAGTTGAGAATAGAGTTTGCTATTTATACGAAAATCTCTATAATGCATTTGATTTTAAAACTTTATCTGAAATTGACACTCTGGTTTGAAAGAATTCTTTACTATACCTGATCCCGATATAACTTCAGAATCCTCTGTAGACCCAATGGGTATCCAGGTAATTTGGACTCATTACGGGCAAGAAATATTCAATGAAAAGCTAACTACCATCGCAAATGATTTGAGGGTTTTTACATTTAATTTATTTCATAACCATCTTATCAACTCTCTTTATAAAAATTATCCTGAACAAATTCAAGAGGCGAAGAACAGATATAAAGCATGGTCTACAGATGCTGACGTGAAAACAGGATTATTAATGTTTTTAGAAGACGTTGTTACATGGACGTTTTATTTGCATTCAGAATCTGCTGAAAAAAAGGTAGATACCGTTGGAATCTTAGGGTTAACGAAGGCCAAGGTAAAGCATAATTCGTACCCTGAGGATCAAATATTTTTAGAAGCCTATAAGCGAGCAGGGCTTTTAAAAAATCAAATCAACTTAGGTATGACAGGCAGGTATAAAGGACCGATGATTAATATGGAATTTATAGACCGGTCTTTTAGTTATTATCCTAAAACATGGGAACATGTAGAACGCTTTATGACAAAATGGTCACAGGCTATGGGCTTGGAACTAAAACTGTCTGAATTAATAATTGATAAATTATTAAAGAGTAACTATAAGGATTATCCCCGCTTTACATTGGCGGAGGTAAAGAGAAGTAAATTATATAAGGAAGTATGTACGGGTTATTTAAGCTGTTTCGGAAGCAGTAAAGTACCCAAAGCTGTACGAGAGTATTGGAGAGATAAATTAGGTCTGTTATCTGGCGCTCCAAAAGCATTATATGATCAAATTGCATTGGTGAACAATGGAGAATATATTGACCATTCTAAAATATTTTCTGGAGCAAGAGCGAATCTAAAAAATGAACCGGCTGAGTTCGAGAAAGTAGAAACCATCATTAATATTGAACCGTTTCTATCACATGCAGAATATTTATTAAGGTACCTAGGGCAACAATCTGTAAAAAACTTACCCGATATACAGAATGATCTAATGATCTTGAGAAAGGAAATTACGGCTGCTGCAATGTTTATTGTCCATAAGCCTGTCACCCGGTTATCTGAGCTGGCGCAGGTTATGAGGTCAGAGGGCACTCTTACAGAATGGTTAATAAGGGTACTTGAATATCACAAAAAAATTATGGATGATAGGGGAGGTAATAAATGGGTTGAATTGGACGGTCTGAATAATTTTAAGCATTACTTCGGGGTACCACTGCCGAAGGAGATAAACACAATACCAAAATATTTGGATAGTAAAGGTTGGTTGCATACATATTATTTAGGGACGGTAAGAAATATTTTTGAGGGATTAAACTAATGGGAGCTGGCATTAAATTACATAAAAACTTTACAGATCAAATAGCTGCGTGTGGTAAGCTAAAGCGTGTCTGGTTTACAACATTTAATCTTGATGTTACTTTTTTTGAAAAGTATATTTTGTCAGCGCTAATGGGTTATTCATATAAAGACCTAAAAAGTTCTTATGATTATGAAGCCCTTAATGCACAGCTGGCAAATGAACAGGATTCACTTGAAGAGGACCGGATAGAAGTAAAGGTATTTTATGATTACAGGGCATTGATACAAAGCAGTACGGCAAAACAAACCTCTGTCCATTTGCACCCTGTGGATATTAAACAAATTTCCGGACTGAGCCCTGGATTGAAGTTTTCCAAAGGTGTGTTTCACCCTAAAGTTGTACTAATAGAAACTGCTGCTGGTGAGTACTGGTTAATGGTATCATCTGCCAATCTCACTTTTGGGGGTTGGAGTAAGAACAGGGAATGCTTTTTTTGCGAAAAAATAGAGAACACATCTACAGGAAGGGAAGTTGGTAAGTTCTTTAAAGGGATAACAGATAAGATCAAAGGATTTGAATATCATCCACTTTTAACCAAATTGCTTACGGGAAAATTAGGGCAGAAGGAAACGAAATGGAATTTCTTCTCGTCTTTCAATCAAAACTCTTTTTTGGATCGCTTCTGTTCTACTTACCCTGCGCCGGAGGTTAGAGTATGGAGTCCCTATTACTCCAATGATTTAAATCTGTTGGTGGACGAATTAATTGAAGAGGAATACTTTGCCAATATTGAGATTGTGCCTGCCAAAAATGAAAACCAAAAAATACGATTGACTGAAGAAACCTTTATGGCATGTAAAGCCAATAAAAAAGTATTTTTTAAAGAGGACAGGTTGCCTTTTGCTGCAAGAGAATCTTTTGTGCATGCGAAGGTTTGGCTTACTCCTAAATCAATAGCAATAGGCTCCTGGAATATGACACGTTCGGGAATGAACATTTCCCCTTTAGCAAATAATAATATCGAAGCCGGAGTTATTTACAATTTAAGCCCAAAAGAATATCAGGATGTTTTATTGAGCAATGAAACTTCTTCCTTAAAAGCACCCGGCTATTACAGCAAAGCAGAATTGGATGCAGAAAAGGAAGACTTGTTGGATGAATTTATAGTATCTATAGATCTCGTAGCTGATTGGGATAAACTTACCATAAAACTTATAAGTCCAAGCTTAACAAATTTGTTTAATCAAATAGGAGAAGATTCTCTTATTAAACTGCCGGGTATTGGCGCACAGAAAATAACCATCCTTTCTAATGAAGTTTCATTCAGACATAATAAAACTATTCTGTTAACGGATAGGTTTTTTCAGGTTGAAGATACTAAGGGTATAATTCTTTATAAAGGCTACATCAGAGAAATAGGTTTGGCCAGCCGCCCTGCAAGAGTATTTGCCAACATAGATGATTTTTTAAAAGGTTGGGTTACAGAAAAACCGGAAGATAATACTGAAAAACACCGGCTACCTTACAATGTTGAAAATGATAACGGGAATGAGATTAACGAACAAACCCGGAAGATTTTAATGAGTGATGATCAGAATCCCTGGTTTGGGAGTTTTTATGCATTTGAATGTATTATGAACCGAATTGAGAAATGCAATCAATTATACAAAAAGGATAAAATTGCAGAACTGAAGAAAATAGGGAGGGTGTTGCCCGGAAGCCTGACGGAATTGAGAGACCATTTGACATTATTACGAGATTCGTACGAAAAAGATAAAAGTAAATTTCTGAAAAGCCCAATTTATCTGTGGTTTTTAATTGAAAAATCCAACCGGGTATTTGTTTTTTTTAACAACACGATAGATATTAAAGAAGAATTTATTAAAGGCATAAAAAACTTAAAAGTTGAAAATATTCTTACCTCAAAACAAAAAGAAGAAATTGGGGAAGTACAATTGTCAAAATGGATAGACTTTATTAAAAGTAAACTTAAAGATTGATGTTAATTACGCCTGATTATATTTCCTCGCTGGTAAATTTCTATTCAAATTCCCTTGAGCCGAATTGGAAGTTTGATCTTAAAGGGGATGATATGAGAAACCTGCAGGTTAAGGGCGCAGCAAAAGCATTTAATCTTCTGGAAGAAAAAAAATTAGCTTTATTGGCAGATGAAGTGGGAATGGGAAAAACGATCCAAGCCTTAGCGGTTTGTGCAGCATTGTGGAATCAAAACCCTAAAGCAAGGGTTTTGGTACTCGCACCCCGGGATGAAATAGCTCGAAATTGGGAAAAGGAATATCAAAATTTTGTTTTTCATCATTACAGGCATAGTGACAACATAGTAAAGGGCATGTTAGACGGGAAGCCCACGAGGAAAATGATCTACTGCCGCAATTTATATGCACTGGTGCATGAAATTCAACAGGGATGGGGCAAGTTATTTATCGGTAAAATATCTTCTTTTAGCGGTTTAATGGCAGGGAATAAATCAATTGAAAGATTGGAAACTCTCAATATAAAAGCATCTGCTAAAACAATAAGGCTTTCTGAAAATTCTGATTTGGCGTACAACAATGAAATTATGAGGTTGCTGAAAACAGAAATTGTATCACATGCAGACCATAACAAACCATACTTTGATCTGGTAATTATTGATGAAGCTCACTACTTCAGAAATAAAGAAGGGGGTAGCCTTCGTGTAAATTCCGCCGGAATTTTTTTCGGCGACCCTGCTATTCCGGATACAATTAAAATAGCTAAGCAGGTGTTATTATTAACCGCTACCCCTAATCACAGCTCCTCAAATGATATAAAAAATATTGTGAGTTACTTTACTGAAAAGTTTCAGAATAGTACATATAAACAAATACTTGATGAAATATGCATCAGGAGGCTTAGAAGGTTAAGTACAAAAGCACTTAATAAATATAACTACAGGCAGGAAACGCCATCTGCTTCTGATTTTAGAGAGAAGCCGCTAAGTGAAATGTTTTTTGGTTTATACCAGCATGAATTAGCCAAAGAAATAAGTAAAAATCAAAAAATTAAAACACACGCCGGTGGCAGTGTTTCCCGAATGATGAAATACTTGGAAGGCATAGAATTCCTACCTCAGGAAAATGATGCAAGTGAAAATGAAGATGCAACTGAAGAAAGCGAGAGTAAAAGCAATTCCAGTGATTACGATACCGGTACAGATAGGCTTTTATTAACTAAACTGTCTCAAAAATATTATCATATTTTCAATGAAAGTCCCTCTCATCCTAAGTACGAAAAATTAGTAGAGGACCTTACCGAAAAGCATACCGATGAAAAAGTTGTAGTGTTTGTAAGACGGATCCCTTCTGTGCGGGAAATTTCACGTCGGGTTATAGAACACTACGACAAAAAATTCTGGCAAATTCTTCAACATGATTTACTTGGCAATTTAGCCTTTGAAAAACTTAACAGGAAAACATTTAATGCTATAATGGGCGAACAATCACTAGCAAGTGAGAGCATTGATGATAATGCGGACGAGGAAAATAAGAATATTCCCTCTTCGAAAGTATTAAGCCTATTCAAAATCATTAAAAAGGATACATTATCTCATACTGCAGCCTCAAACTTTCGGCTAAGATTCACCCGCTCTAAACCAGGTATTTTTTCTATGTTTTTCAGTCCCGGAGAAGATTATTTTAACAGCCCTTATCAGAACTTTAAGTCTTTCCGATATAATGTGGGGAAGGAGGAATTGGAAAATTATTATAACTCTGCTTTGCTTCACAGAACCACGAAATTGAATAACGCTGCTGAAGCAAAGGATCTATTGAGCAGGTTACTTAATAAGAATCCAGTAAGCGAAGAGGCAGATACGAAAACAGAAATGATTCCTACTTTACTTACTATCTTTTGGGAGGTCTTTGAGGCAGATCTGTCTATTGCAGATTTAATAAAAAAGGAAGTAACAATAAAATATCGAGCTTTCTCTAACGAGGAAAAAGAAGCATTTTCTAATTTTTTAGAGAAAGGTACCATTCTCGCTTCGGAGGCTATGATTAGATTTTATGATTTATTCTTAAACAGAGAAATTAAGAACTCGGAAAAGGGGGCTGAACAATATTTCTCTTTTTGTAACGCAGTAAAACAAAAGCTGGTTGAGTTAAAACTCTACCGGCAAATAATAGATTCAATACTACACTTCCAGGTTATTTACACAAAGGTATTCAGCATAAACAGTATGCGAAAATTGCTGGATGAAAGTTGGGACAGTTTTAATAATGCGCAACCAATTTACCCTTACAACGCTAATAACTCAAACCAGAAAGTTTTAAGGTGTTTTAATACGCCCTTTTATCCAGACATTCTTGTTGCGACGTCCGTACTTCAGGAGGGTGTTAATCTACAATATTTCTGTGACACAGTCTACCATTACGGTATGGCATGGACACCCGGTGATAATGAACAGCGTATTGGCAGGATTGACAGAATGTTCGGAAAAATTGAAAGATTGCTGGAGCAAGATGAAAAATCAACACTGAATATTTATTATCCATACTTAAAGGATACGGTAGATGAAGATCATTTGGGAAGATTTGCGAAAAGAAAATACAGTGAGGAATGCCTTATTGACTTGGGAAAATCCTTTGAAGAAAATCACAGCTATGCGCTAGAGGAAAATGATATTAACGGTTGGTCAAGATTTTTCAGGTCACCTTCTCTTCAAACTGTAACTGATCCATTCCCATGTATTGCCAACGATTTTGCTGAAATCGGCACCGCCAACCCCACCTATATAAAATCTGATATATCCTTATATTATACTTCAATAATAAATTCGCTGAAGGCGCTAGATAATTTAATACCCGAGGCATATTTTATCAATAATATTGATAACCGATCAATTTTACTTGACCCAACCATTAACGGCGACCGGAAACAGCCTGTTGTAATAGACTTGGATATTGATCACATAGGGTCAAGCTGTAATAATTCTACTGTATATGTGCTATCAATGAAGACACCAATTGCTCCCGCATCAAAGTATAAAATTTTAAAAGGGAACTTCTACAGCAACCCAATAATACAGGCCCATTATTTACCGGGCATAAAACTTTGCCTGGATATTTCTCAAACCTCCGGTTCTGTTTGGGGAATATATGTGAAAGCGGAATTACCTCTCTTTCTTCGAGACCTGAATATAAATCCACTAAGTGTAGAAGAGATTCAAATAACTTTTAGGAATTTAATCTATGCGGCTGACATTATTGAAAAAGAAATATTTGATCAAGACCTAACAAAAGAGCAATTGAATATTCCAATAACTAAACCCACAAATCAGAGTATAAATAATTTTAGACGTGCCTCAAAAACATTTTTGCCTGATTCATGGATTCAAAATGATGTGTTTCTAATAAAGAGGAAAGAGTTTGAAGATTTTTCTTATCATGATTCTGAAAAGAAGTCTTATATTTTAAACCATCAATCCTTATTTATTAAAGTTCTAAAAGAAAGTCAAAAATGGAAATTTGAGGTGGCCTATTTAGCGATAGATGTTCAGAAAGAAGAAATTGCACTACTGGAAAAACACACGGAAGTCTTTGAACATAGTATAGGATGGGAAAAGGTTGGATAAAAGCCAGAAAAGGCTGGTACAAGGATTAAAGTCATGCCAGGGATCCGATGGCGGGTTTTTCAGAGAGATGGCTGGAGGTGTGTTTCGTGTGGTATTAAGGCTACCGATAATGATACTGTGATTCTGCATGTGGATCATATTAATCCAAGATCTAAGGGTGGTAAAAATGAATTAGAAAACTATCAGACACTATGCGGGAAATGTAACATTGGAAAAAGCAATAGAGATAATACCGATTTGAGAAAGTTGGCTTAAGGCAGTACTTCTTATGGTCTAAACTCTCGTAGTGTAGTTACTGCAAGCACAGAAGATTCTATCAGACTAAGTATCAATAAATAATTAACCGTATTAATGGAACAAACATTATATCAAACTCACCTGAATAGTTACATCACAACACTTCGAACAGACATAGATTTTCTTACAAAAATTGATTTACCTCAATTTGAAACCTTAGAAATAATTTGTAGTAAAATTGATGAAGAGTATACAGATTGGATAAAGTATTTATTAGAAAAAAACATTGATAAAGATTGTTCAGTGCTTTATTATATTTCAATGAATGAGAACATTGATCCCCAAGCGATATTAGCAAAGGCAACAAAGGCAAAAAAAAGGGCAAAAAAGTTAGCACTTCCAAAAGTTAATAAAGAAAGGACATCTAATATTTTATATGTCGGTAAAACAAATTCGAATTTCCCATCGAGATTTGTTTATCACCTCGGATTAAATGAAAGTAAGACTTATGCATTACATTTAAAATATTGGGCAACAGAATATTCCTTTACACTTCACTTTGCAAAAATTTGTTTTGAGAAAAATATTATGAAGTATCTCGAGCAAATGGAAACAGTATTACATGATGCTTTGCAACCTTTGCTTGGAAGATCCGGACATTAAATAAGAAATTAAAATCAACTATCTATTCATGAACAAATTTATTAACGCAGCCATAGAAATATTAAACGATGTAAAAAAGCCGCTGCATTATAAAGACATTACTAAACTTGCTTTAAACAAAGGTATTTTTCAGGCTGGTGCCGAAAAAAATAAAAATTCTACAAACTACCATGGCAACATTTGAAGGAACTATACAAGAATTTACACGCTATATTGGCCCTTATACACGAATAAAAGTCAGTCACATAGCATCGAAGCATAAAAAGCAAATTGGACAGTGCGAAGAATGCGGAAACACTGAATTGCTCGATGCTGCACATATCTCAGGAAAGGAGCGCCCTTTTCTTATTGCAAATATTCTTGCAGAGTTTATGGAAGATGACATCATAAAAGTGGATATAAATGAATTTGTACCAAGGTTTATAGAAGCCCATATGCCTATAGAATCGTGCATAAGAATTTTATGCAAAAAATGTCACCGCCATTATGATGGGGGTGTTAAAAAAGGTACCGTGAAAAAAATTAAAGAAGTTGATGAGAGTGAACTAATAGAAAAGATCGTAAGTACTCAGATGAATAAATCAAAAGCTTTAGACCTCGCAAGGCAACACAATTTAACCACACTCACAAATACAAATACTATATTTTCTAACCTTATCTATAGTTTAGGTAAATGGTGGCTTCAACCATCTAATATTAAATTTTAAACTGCATTAAATATTATTTTAAACAATGACCAGTCGGGTAACTTATACGTATTTCAATTACCAGCAGATAAAATAAAAGATGCCACAGGGGTTTTTAAGCAGCGGAATGACAGCTACAGGAAAAATTGTTCTGATATCTATATTCCATTATCAGATACTTCCTTTGTTGAACAAAAAGGATTTGACTTTGGTTTGTATTTAATAGAAACAATACCTTACGATATAGCTAAAATTTAATTTCTCTCCTGCGGAGAGATGTAATCCTCCTACTATCGCAGATATCTAGCAGTGGAATGAGGCGAGGCCATTGTGCGAAAGCTTCCTGTGCACTATTATTATACATACAAAGCAAAACACATTCTTACACATTTTTATAAACCAAAGCCAAACATTTTTAATGCTGGACATTTTAGAATTCATCAGAAAATAGCTTGCTTTGCTGTTTGGCATATCTGTTAGATTAGATTACTTTCCGTTTTCCTTCATATAAATTACAAATTGAACTCATTAAAGTACCAAGAAATATGTACCTATTTTTAGACGTAAAAGCAACCGGAGTACCAAAGTATTTAAATTATCCTCTCACAGATATTTTAAACTGGCCAAGAATATTTAAACTTTCCTGGAAATTTTACAATAGTGACGCCGTCGAAATATCAAGCCACAACTGCATTATCAAGCCAGTTGGGTTTGAAATTCCTAAGGAAATCTCAAATATTCATAGTATAACAAATCAAACAGCGATTAATAATGGTCTTGATTTGAAAACAGTATTGATGGAATTACAAAGTTTGATAAATAAGTCAATATATCTGATTGGCCATGATCTAAATTGTGATGAAAAAATACTGGGTGCAGAATTTTTAAGAAACAATTTCTTAAACTTTATACCGTTAAAGGGAAGGATATCTATTATGGATTCTATAACAAGGCTTCATAATAGGAACGGCAATCATTTGTATAAAAGTCCAAGTATTTCTGAATTAAATAAGGAATTGTTTGGACCTTCCTCAGAAAAGATTCACAGTAATGAAAGTGATATTGAGACTATTACTAAATGTTTTTGGGAGTTGAAACGAAGACGTATCATAAATATTGATATAAATCTGACAATGGATCTAAGAAAAAATCTTAATCAATTAATTCCCCAAACACAAAAAGTTCTAAAGTTTAAATTCAAATCCTGGGACCTTCCTAAATGGTACGAATTCAAGGCTCCCGTTGGTCAGGAACAAACTATAGAAATACCACTCTCAAACTTCCCAAGCATTCAAATAGTTTCTATCACTAAGCTACCTTACGTTGAACACTTTCTGACACTTCATGAAAAGAATCTTAATAAATTTCAAATGGAAGTTTGTCAAAACATCTTGTACAAGTATAAAAATGTTTCTGTTTTATACCTTGACAATTCAAATCAAATTTATACTTCCGACTTTAAAAAACATTTTCCTGACTTATATTCTCCTGTATTTGAAATAGCCGAAAACAAATTGTCAAACCATAAATTAAAAGAAAGTACTAAATACTTTTTAAATCTTCTGACATTGAATGAACGATTTTCAATTGATATCAATGACCCAGCAAAATCAGGGCACATCAAAAGCTATAAAAAAGATTATGTCGGATTTTTGGGGAAATCTCCTTTAGATTTATCAAAAGGTAAAGAAATTGGCTGCACGATAATGATGAAAGATACCGGCATCCAACATACGGGATATATTTTCCTTAATAATGTACAGTCAATATCAATAAAAAAATTACAAGGACAGATTTACGAATATTATATATTACCTGATAATCTTCAAGAACAAATCCAGGTGGAATCAACTGAATTGAAAAAAAAATACGATGCTCCCTTCTCGGTATTACTATCCAGTAAGTTCTTCGATAAAAAAATTAGTGAAATTATTATAAATTCAAATTTTGAAAAAAATATATCAAGATTTTCAACAGTTGAATTCGACCATCACAACCAACTTTCAGTTTCATGGCAGGAAAGATTTAAAAACCAAACTTCAATATATTCTAATATAAATCTTGAAAATTATATTCCCGGTTCTGATATAGACACAAGCGAGAGATTTGAAAACGATTTCAATGAAAAATATTACATTGATGACTTAAGATCAGATTTTTATAATGATTTTCAATGACCCCACTATCCTTAGAGTTAAGCGCAGCGTTTTCTTCGCCCCCGTTGGTGCCCATGCTCACAATAATTAAAGTTCCTACTATCACGTACCCGCTGCAGCTTCCGCCCAAGCTGGTTTCAAATCAAATCCCACGCTTTCATTTACTCTACCATAGGGAATATATAATGGCAAGTCACCAGCGTACGAATAGTTTTTTAATCTTATAAAAAATAAATAAACTAGAAAGTTTTTTGTAAAAACTTTTCACTTATGATGAAATTTGAAATAATTTACTATTTCTTGTGATAAGATTTTCAGCAACATAAAATAACCTTTCAATTTCTTACCGTATGCAAATTGTATATCTGTTATTGGTTTCACTTTTCGTATCCAGTAAGCATACAGCGAAACCGCCTTTAAAGATTGGAGTATTGTATTATACAAACATCGATGCCAATCTTAAAAAAGAAATACTGCAAAATATTACTGCAACTTATCTCTGTACAGTAACCGAAATAAAAGGTATTGCTACCTTGCCGCAAGCAGCATTTTATAAACCACGTAACCGCTATCGGGCTTCGGTTTTAATAGAAAGCATTGATTCATACAAAGGCTTCGATAAAATAATCGGCATCACTTCAAAAGATATTTCTACCAAAAAAGATAACATTTATGATTGGGGCATTATGGGTCTTGCAAAAAGCCCCGGGAGATCATGTATTATTTCAACCTATAGAATTAAAACACCTAATAAAGTTTTATTCAATGATCGTTTTATTAAAGTAGCATTGCATGAGTTGGGGCATACGATGGGTTTGCCTCATTGTACATTTAGCAGCACTTGTTTTATGGAAGCTGCAGAGGGTACTATTAAATCTGTTGATCAAGAAACAAGATTTTTATGTTCAAATTGTAAAAAATTAATCAGTCAATATATTAGGTAATATGAATAAAACATTTAAATGGTGCGTAGATCTTTTGGAAGCATTAGCACTTAAGTTGCACATGACTTATGAGGAAGTAAATATCTGGATATTCGTCATTATTGAACCAATCATATTTCTACTGATGTTGTGGATCATCTATAAACAACAAAGGATAATAAAATCCTTCAAGCATTCTTTAAGATCTTAATTAAATAAATCATGTCTAAAAATATTGAAGCCTCTTTTAATGTGGAGCTCAAAGAATTAAACAGCAACCTTATCACCTTATCAAAATTATCCGGCAGGTTTACTAAGACTACGCTCATACAGATACGGGTATTGCGAACAGGAATTGAAGTAACATCAAAAGGCATTACTAAAAAAATACAATGCCGTACAAATGGCGAAGCAGATATTTCTTTACCTGTCGTTTTGCTTAAAGGTTATTTAACCGGTAGTAGTGATAAAACCTTCATCTTTCGTAAAGGAGAACTCGGTTGTGGTAACTCCATTTATAGTTCACACAAAATAAAAGTAGATCCTGTATTTACAACAACTGAGAACGTTCTTCATAATAACCTTTCAAAAATAGCTATTCTTAAATATTGGTTAACCAATACTGAAAAAGAAAATGAACGGTTAGGACTTACGTCTACAATAAAAGTCGCAAAAAATCATTTAAAAACAGATATCGAGGAAGCACTGTTGTTATTAAAGCAATACAATGTGGTATACGAAGATTTAGAAGAGTTGGTGAAAAATAAATTGGATAACATAGCGTGATGAAGGTAACAAGGTGTCACTACAGGTAGGTTCAGCAAGCAAATGCGCCATCCTTCACCTCCGGTTGGTGCCCCTATTAGCGCAGAAATCTGGCCCAGATATGCAGCAAAGATTTATGTGTGGCGTATCTATGCAGCCTTTAATTAATACCCTCCTAAATTGGCCCATCATATTCTTGAAAATTTGAAAGCGGATGATACATTTACAATGCCACAGTGGGTTTTGTAATTCAAATCTTTGCAATTATAAATGCAAGGATTATTCTTTCATATTCAATCATTCCGGTAATTACCTAGACATGATTATTGAGATTAAAGATGGTGTTGTGCAGGATATGTATGAATGATCTGAATTTAAAATGCTAGAGAAGGGTACAAAAAAGAATGAGCGGATTGTATTACATACATTCAATCTATCTGATTAGTGGTTAGGTACATTTGTTAAGAGCAGTAAATTGATTTCCACAAATATCCTTATGCAAAACAAAAATTGTTATCCTATTTCTAGCATAGAGATTATTTCAAGACTATTCTAATCCTTTTGATAAGAATTTATAGTTCCACTTTGAAATTAATTTAGAGCAACATAGTAAATCTTTTTTCCGCAAAACTATTATACAGAATTCTAAAAAAGCTTATTATTTTGTTCGATATAAAACTTGGCGGGACCACATTCACTAAGCAAAACAGCAATGTTTTGCTTTTTTAATGGCACAAATTGATTAAAGAATTTTTCTCTGTTCATGTGGCAATATTTTTAATGCAACAGAAGAAGAGAAAAAAAAATGTATTAAAAATTACTGATAACTAATTTTTGTGCGAATAATTCTACAAGCCGGGAAGTTGTTATAATTTTTTCGTTTCATTTTCAATCTTGTACTACGCAGCCTCCCTGCAAGCTTCCGCACATTCCTTACAGGCAATCGCACAAGCCTGGCAATGGTCGTGCTCATGTTTACCGCATTCTGCTGCAGATGCTTCGCACAGTTCTATACACTCCTGTAATAAATGTTTACCATGCTTTGAATCTCTAGCCAATAATACAGCGGCAGTTCTGCACACATCTGCACAGTCCATATTGTACCTTATACAATTTGCCATCATTTGCACATGTTCTTCCTGCAGGCAAGCAGAGGCGCAAAAATTACATGCGGCAATACAGATATCAAGTTTCTTAATGAGTTGATCGTTTGGAATAATTTTCATGATTGTTTTGTTGTGTGATGAATGTAGAAGCTGTTTGCTTTAAAGCGTACACAATAAATTTGCAAGGGTTGTGCCAGTAGTTGCTGTCGGGCATTTTATTTAGATGAATAGAGCAGATATATTTTACAGCAATTAAATGTATTGCCTTGCCGCCCTTGTTTATACACTTAGTTTATTTAAAACTTCAAATAGTTTGTGTACTTTATAGAAGTGCAACCTTTGATTGATAAGAATATTTAAAAAGGGCATACTTTCTTAAATTTAATTTCTCTGCTGCTTATAAAGCAATCTTAGACAAGGTGGATGAGGTAACACTTCGTTGATCATTACCAGAAGCAATAATCCATTTTTGGTAACTCCATTTATAATTAACATTTCTGTGCAAAATAGTTTTTAAATTCCTCTTACATTTATTATCTAATCATTTAACCCTTAAAATTAATGCCATGAAAAACACTCTTTTTTTATTGCTCATTACAGTAGGATTGTTTTCCTGCAAAAAGGATGACGATACAAATAGTAACTCTACCATTACTACAGTTAATTTAGCAGCCACAGCATCTACTGGTACCTGGCGCATTACTTATTATTACGATACCGACCATGAAGAAACTTCCAATTATGCCGGTTATGCATTTACTTTTGCGGGTGGCAATGTATTGACTGCTACAAAAGCAGGTTCACCCACGGTTACAGGAACCTGGACCACCGGTGTAGATGACTCAAAAGTAAAACTCATTTTATCTTTTACTACACCAGCCAGCTTTTCTGAACTAAGCGATGACTGGCATGTGACCAGTCGTACAGATACTAAAATAATAATGACAGATGTGAGTGGAGGAAACGGTGGTACGGATTTCCTTACTTTTGAAAAGAACTAGATATTACCATTAAATAGTTGTAAAGCTTAATCATTTTGATTAGGCTTTTTTTATTTCATAAAGTAAAATTTTGAGCGCAGGATTGCCGTAATTATATCCACATTGAATGGTTGATTGGGGTGAAGAATAATTTGCTACATTGGTGATTATATCGTTTTATTGTGTTGTGCCGTTTGAAGCCTTTTATTAAAACCATTTAACTGCTCGCTATTGGAAAATATATTATTAATGATGCTGGTTGTTTTATTGGTGCTGGCCATCGTGTTGATCATTGTATTTAGAAATAAAAACAACACTACTTTGCCGGAGCTGCAACGGCAAATGGTGGCGCTGCAAACAAACCTTGCCAAAATAGAAAGCAGCCTCAAAGAAGATTTTAAAACAAACCGAGAAGAAAATGCAGGCATTGCAAAAGACAACCGCATAGAGCTGAATGCTACCCTTAAAACCATTACCGAGCAAAGCCAGCAGGCGCTGAAAGAAATAAACCAGACGCTGGATGAAAAAATGGGTGCGCTCACCGCCAAGATGGATGCAAACAACAAATTAAACAGGGAAGAACTCACCCGCAGCATCACCGATTTTTCGGGTGCCAATGTGCTGCAGTTAGAAAAAATAAATGCACAGGCTAAAGAAGACAGTCGCTTTATGCGGGAAGCACTCACTACTGCTTTTAAAGATTTTAAAGAAGCATTTGATATCAACATAAAATCGTTTAACGACCTGCAGCGGGAGAAGTTTGCACAGATGGAAACCAAACAGGCCGACCTCGTAAAAAGTACCGAAACAAAGCTCGAAAGCATTCGGGTAACGGTGGAAGAAAAACTGGAAAAAACCCTGAGCGAAAGGCTCGGACAAAGTTTTGAAACGGTAGGCAAACAATTAATAGAAGTACAAAAAGGCCTTGGTGAAATGCAGAACATTGCCACCGATGTAGGCGGACTGAAAAAAGTATTGAGCAATGTAAAACTGCGGGGCGGTGTGGGCGAAGTGCAACTGGCATTGTTGCTCGAACAGATCCTCGCACCCAACCAATACGATGAAAATGTGCGTACCAAAAAAGGCAGCAGCGAGCCGGTGGAGTTTGCCATAAAACTACCCGGCCGCAGCGAAGATGAAAGCAGCTTTGTGTACCTGCCCATAGATGCCAAATTTCCAAAAGATACTTATGAGCATTTGATAGCAGCTTACGAAAATGCGATTCCGGATGATATTGAAGTGGCCACAAAAAACTTAGAAACGGTCATTAAAAAAATGGCAAAAGACATCAGGGACAAATACCTTGACCCTCCCAACACCACCGACTTTGCCATCATGTTCCTCCCTTTTGAAAGTATATATGCCGAAGTGATCCGCCGCAGCAGTTTGATAGACCAGTTGCGCACCGAGTATAAAATAACCGTTGCAGGACCTACCACCCTTATGGCCATTTTAAACAGCCTGCAAATGGGTTTTCGCACACTCGCTTTGCAAAAACGCAGCAGCGAAGTATGGAAGGTATTGGGCAATGTGAAAAAGGAATTTGAAAACTTTGGCGGCCTCCTTGAAAAGGCACAAAAAAATATACAGACTGGCCTCGGGCAACTAGACGATGTGGTGGGCACAAGAACAAGGGCCATAAACCGGGAGTTGAGAAATGTGGAGAGCTTGCCGGCGGTGGAGGCTCCATTAAAATTACCTGAAATTAATTTGAATACTAACCAGGATGAAATAGATAATTAAAATTTTATTACACCCAATTCAGTACATTTAAACCAATGGCAAAAAATAAAACTATTAATGTAAAAGGAACAGACATTGCTATAATAAAAGAAGGGGAACTAGATTTCATTTCATTAACGGATATGCTTAAAGCAAAAGATGGAGATTTTTTTATTTCTGACTGGCTACGCAATCGTAATACAATCGAGTATATTGGTATTTGGGAAAGTATTTACAATGCCAGTTTTAATTATGGCGAATTCGCCATAATTAAAAGTCAGGCGGGTTTAAATAGTTATAAGATAAGTGTGAAGGAATGGCAGGAAAAAACAAACGCAATTGGTTTAAAGGCAACAGCAGGAAGATATGGGGGGACATAGGCACATCCGGATATTGCATTTGAATTTGGAATGTGGATCAGTGCCGAATTTAAAATTTACCTAATAAAAGAATTTCAGCGTCTAAAGGAAGATGAAAATGATAGATTAAAACTAGATTGGAACTTGCATCGCACACTAGCCAAAGTAAATTATCATATACATACTGATGCTATTAAAGAAAACTTAATACCAAAAGAATTGAGTAAAACGGAGGTTGGTTTTGTGTATGCCGATGAAGCAGATATGCTTAATATGGCTTTGTTTGGAATTACGGCAAAGCAATGGCGTGATGCTAACCCAAGCAGCAAAGGCAATGTAAGAGATGAAGCAACTATTGAACAACTAGTCGTACTAAGCAATATGGAAAGCATAAATGCAGTGCTCATACAGCAAGGTTTACAACAACCCGAAAGACTTATTCAACTAAATAAAATTGCTATTACACAAATGAAAAGCCTGTACGAAAATAGTAGTATGAAAAAGTTAAAGGGTAAATAAGGGTTTCCTGTCGTACACTCGCTTTGCAAAAACGCAGCTGTCCCAAAGAAGCTACGAAATGTGAATGGCTGTCTAAAATAAAACCAGTCACCACTTTTATGCAAGGGCAGGACTTACCAACAGAGAATATTGGAAAAAGTTTTAAACTAAAAGGCATAAAAAAAACCGGGAAATGTATCCCGGCTTTCTTTTAAGATTTTATGTTAGCTGTTGCGATTTTCTTCGTCATCTCGGCGGATTTTATCTGCTTCGTTCTCTATATTGTTAGCCCCTTTGTGTGCTTCATTTTCGGCTTTGTTGGCTGCATTTTCTGAAGATGTTTTTACATCATTCACGGTATTTTTAACAGCTGCACCCACTTTATCAAAAAAGTTTCCTTCTTCAGCTTTTACATTGTTGGCTGCTTTGTGTGCTTCATTCTCCGCAGTATTGGAAGAGTTCTGTAAAGATGTTTTCACATCATCAACCTTATTCTTTATGGCAGTGCCTACATCACCTGCTACATCTTTAATTTTATTACCTAGGCTTTCATTGTTATCATGGTGTGACATATTATTTACATTTAAAAGTTATTAATAAGATACCATACCAGATTTTGCAATTAGTATGCCATTGGATTTTTTTAATAGATGCATGTAAAACTTTGCGGCGACTGCGTGGAAGTAAATACTCATTTTGATGTGAACAGCAGTAAAAGGACTTGCTTTGATGTGCTGAAACCATCATTACAGCAGGATATTCATTTGTTCGCATTTCTTAAGATTAATGATATTGATCGAGACAAAGTCTCTCTTTTATTTAAAATCTTTATAAATGCTTCGCTTAACTCTCAGGAAAGCGGGGGCAAATCTACCTTATCTGTGAGCAATTTTTAAACAATCACATAGAGCAAAGCGTTGTTTTACCAGCTGCAACATTTTATATAAATACAATGGGCTACCCTTGCGGATAGCCCATTGTAACATTTTTACATTATATTTTTTATTCAATAACCACAGAGCCTACGGCTACAACTTTACCTGTTGTATTTAATAATGCTACACGATAAACACCTTTGCCATCTTTGCGCATATCTACATTCATTAACTGATAACTAGTATTAAGTGTGTATGTGCGAACATAAGTACGTGCACCTTTCGCATCATATATGCTCAAGGTATACCTTGTGTTTGGCGTAGGAGCGTAGTAGGATACATTAAAGGTTCCCTTGTTCGGACTTGGGTAAATAAACAATTTAGCAGTAGCAGAATCTGCTACAGCAAATGCCGGAGATGTATTGCTACATGCCATTCCGGTAGCATTGGTAACCGTTACGGTATAGCTTCCTAAATCTGCGTGGCGAATATTCGATAAAGTAGCTGAATTAGCACCCGCTACCGCTGTGCCGTTTTTAAACCATGCATAATTATAATTTCCCGGAGGGTTTACAGTAGCTGTTAAATTGGTAGTAAGGCCAGGAAATAAATTACGATAAGGCGCTGCGGAAATGCTTGCTGTGAGGCTCGGGTTCACCATTACAGCTGTAGCTGTAGAAATAGCCGAGCAGCCACTTGCATTGCCAACCGTTACAGAATAATTACCTGCAGATGTAACTGTTATACTTTGGGTAGAAGCCCCATTGCTCCATAGCCATGTACTGCCTGCGCTTGCAGTAAGTATTACATTTCCGCCGCTGCAAATAGATGTAGGTCCAGATGCAGCAACGGTTGCAACCGGCAACGCATTTACATTTACAACAAGCGGCGCAGATGTACTTGTACAGCTTCCTGTTGTTACGCTTGCAGTATATGAACCTGTAGCTGTAGCGGTATAAGTTTGGTTGGTTGCTCCGCTGATAGCTATACCATCTTTACTCCAAATGTATGAACTGCCTGCATTTGCAGAAAGCGTAACGCTACCGCCCTGGCAAAAACTTAACGCACTTCCTGCACTAGCTGTGGCTGCAGGTACAGATGAAATCGTAAGCGTGACTGCTGTACGGCTAGCGCTCTCACAACCGGAGGATGTATTGCGTGCAGCAGCATAATAAGTGATGGTGCCAACAGTGCTTTGAGTAGGATTTGTAACCACAGTACCACCTGTAGGCGCAGTGTACCAAACAATAGTATTACCAGCAGGTGCAGTGGCAGATGCGGTCTGCGTAGCGGGTGTACCGCCTGGGCAAACGGACTGTGATTGGTCTCCACCTGTAAGTGGTGCTGCTACCGCTCCGCCCACAGAAATAGCCATGGTTGTTGGAGCAGTTTGGCAAGTTCCGTTACTTGCAAATACGGCAATGTTTCCACTTGTGCTACCGCCAGGAAAACTTACCGTAATGCCCGAAGTGCCCTGTCCGCCTGTAATTACAGCTCCCGATGGTGCAGACCAGGTGTAAGAACTAGCGCCGCTTACAGCTGCAATGCTGTATGCAACGGCTGATGGATTACCGCAAATATTATTTTGACCGCTTATTGATCCAACAGCTCCAAGCCCGCCGCCACCAGAAGACACAGTACCTGTAATAGCCACAGCTCTTTCTCCAATTGCCCCAGTGGTATTGTTTTTTGCAACAATGGTAAACCACATGTTTGCACCCGGCGTTAATCCCGTAGCAGTAAAAGAAGTGCCTGTAATATTTGCGTTTAATACTACAAACTGCCCTGTCACATTATCCAGTCTATAAATATCATAATGCGTTGCGTTGCTTACCGCATTCCATGTAAAACTTATTTCGCCCGAGCTGCAACCGCCGCCAGAGCCTATTGCAAAACCCGTGGTAGTACCCAAAATTTTAAAGGTTGCATCACTCACATCTGTGATTCCACCGGCGGAGATTCTTACAAGTGCAGTAGAAGTATTTGCACCGGGGACAGCGAATGTAAATCTTCTGGTATTAGGTGTTACTGCAGAGGAAAGAACTGTCCATGTGCTGCCATTATCCAAAGAATATTCAATGGTTTGGTTTCCCGTAATCCCCGCATTATCCCATGTAATTACTTCATTGGATGCCGGGTTAAACGATTCGCCGCCATTTGGATAAGTAACTTCTATAAAAGGTACTTCTACCATCCATGTAAGTGCATACGATTGGTTAGCTCCTACAGGTACGGCAAACCCATTTACCCGCATGGTGTATGTGCCTGCTGTAGGATTATCTATCGTTACCTGCTCTATGTTACTTATATTATCTACCGCTCGTGTGGCAGGATTTGCAGGATTGTCTTTATCTAAAACCCACGGCAGGGTAGTATTAGCACCATTAATTACGCTAAGGTTTAAATTATTTACCAAAGTAGGGTTGCTATTGGCGGCTGCTGCAGGGTCGTTCCAGGTAAGCATAACCCTTAGACGAGCAGCACCTGCAGGTACTGTGACTGTTAAATCATTTGTAGTACCTGTTGTTACATTGTTTAGTACATATCGCACTGATGGTTCTATTATTTTTACCGCCTGCAATGCATTAATGCGACCGTATCCGAATCTGTAATCAGGCCCTGGGTTACCCAAATCATTGGCTGTGTTGAGAACTACATTTTTGATTAATGTTGATGGCGGTAAAGCACCGCCATTAAGTTCTTTATATCGCTGTACCAATAGTGCTACAGATCCGGAAACGCCCGGTGTTGACATTGAAGTACCGGAATAAGTATCATAATTTAAAGGGGCTGATACAGTAGAAAAAACACCGGTACCCATTGCACTTATTTCTGGTTTTACCCGGCCATCTTGCACAGGCCCAAAACTGCTGCTGCCCGACATATTTTCTGCAGAAGTAATATTAGCAACAAGGATATTATTTTTTGCAGATTTTCCGCTGGCTGTAATGGTACTCCAGCCACCGGCGCAGGCCGTTTGTGAATTTCCGGCAGAATGGCAATGTAGGTGAAAGGGATAATTGTTAAGGTTTATATCTGTTTCTCTGCTTGTATTGTTGTAAGTAACGCCGGCACCGTTTACGCCACAAGTCTGCGTGCTGCCGTAAGAGTGACTGCTTACCACAAGGTTGTTTGCCGGTATGCCCGCTGCCATTTCAGATGGTATATTGCCATTAAAATTGTAAGAATATAATTTCGCATTTGGCGCCATTCCTTTAGCCAATGGATTTCTAAGGCCACGGCCCAAGATAGTACCGGAGCAGTGTGTAGAGTGGTCAGAAGCTGCACTGGCTTCCACCTGGACAAGTCTGCCCGCCGGGCTAAAATCTAAATGTGGGCTGATGGCACCACCATCCCAAATGCCAATGTTTATGCCATCACCTTTAAGATTTCTTATGCCATCGTTCAAAATATTTACCCGGTGCAAAGTTCTTCCCGG
>JANPIF010000116.1:0-3274 GCA_031424845.1 Ferruginibacter sp. | reverse complement strand
GGTAGAGGAAGCAGCATAATTTTTCCACAAATCTGCATCTTTAAAAAACGGCATTCTTTCCAGCCATTTATTTAATAATTCTAAAACGCTGTTACCGGCTTCAGCACTTTTTATGATATCTATTTCGGCCTGTTTAAGCTGAGAGGTGTAATAACTTTGCCCGTGGCGCTGGTCAAATTTTAAACCCAGTTTTGCTTCTATTATCTTGAACTGCCAACTTTGAAAACCAGATGCAGGGCGCAACATATCCCTGAAATCTAAAAAGTCCATGGGTGTCATAGTTTCCAAAATATCTATTTGTTGCACCAGAACCTTTAAAATGGTAGTGACTCTTTGTAACCTATGCACCACAGTTTGCAAATCAGTAGAATTATCATCCATGGCAGTTTTGCTCATTATATCTGTCACCGAATTTACTTCAAACAATATTTGTTTAAACCAAAGTTCATACGCCTGATGAATAATTATAAAAAGCATTTCATCATGTGCAGGATCATTTCCTTCTTTAAAACTTACAGGTTTTTGCGCTTCAATAATTTTATCTAATTCTAAATATTCGCCGTAGTAAACTGGAGGATGCTGCATAAGTGTAAATGAATAATTGGATAATGTATAATTGATAATATGTTCAATTCAAAACTACATTATATTAAGGATGTATCGCACCAAGTAATTCTAATATTTTTTGGAAAGATCTGTATAATTACAAACGCTATTCACATTTCACCACTCACAATTCACAACCTCATCTTATCAATATACTCGTACCTTTTTCTACCACATGAATTCCACTTTCGCTGTTTATGTAATCCAGCGTCCATACAAACGTTCCAGGGTCTTGGGGCAAGCCTTTATATTTTCCATCCCATTTATTTAACCAACTGTTGCTATAAAAAACTCTTTGCCCTAATCTGTTGTAAATACTAAAGTTTAAATTGGTACTCTTGTAAGCTTTCAGTGGATACAAAAAATCGTTCAAGCCATCGCCATTGGGCGTAAAGGCACTTGGCACCGCAATAAAGCAACTGTAAACAATTTGTATTGGTTTGGTTATAGTATCAAAACACCCAAAATCATTTTTTACAATAAGCTTTGGTAAGGCATTATAATCTGAAGAAATAAGTGGCACATAAGATTGTGGCAAAGGGTCTTTGGCAGTACTTGTATTTCCATTCCCAAAAATCCATTGATAGCCGGTAATGGCACTATTGGTTACACTTGTATTTTTAAAATCTGCATTTTTATTGGGACATATTAATGAAGAAACCATGAAGTCTGCCTTTAAATAATTTTGAAAAACGATTTGCATTGATGCTGTATCGCTGCACACCCCGTTGCTCACTATTAACGTGGTGGTATTTGTTCTAAAATCTGTATAATTTATTACAGGATTTTGTAAACTACTTTGTTGCAATGGTTCAAATGTCCATTGCCAACTATTTACTTCATTAAAACCATTGTGTGTATATAAAGCTGTATTTACATCGCAAGAATAATTAATTGTTTTTCCAAAATCTGCATTTACAGTATCCTTTATAATAAATGATACATCGTCAGGCAACGGTGTTTGTAAATCGCATTCATCTATCAACGTATTTCCATCAGGACCTACCTTTAAATTAACCAAAAAATTACCTTTTACTAGTAATGGTGCATCTAATTTCAAAATAATTTTGTCTGCTTTTCCATCAACACAATTTGCTGTAGCACTTATAATATTTACTGGATAGGTTCCTGTAATAAAAAAATCTCCACCATTAGCATCAATGCTGTTGCATTTTATTTTCTTTTTAAAAACAAGTTCCAATGTTTGTGGAGCACATTTGGGATAAGTTAAACTATCCATGGGTGTAGGAAATAACGGGAAGACTGTAAAACTTACGGAGTCTCCCACGGGTATCAATCTATCGCAATTGTCTTTTAATGTATTTCCATCGTTACCATTTTTTGCTTTCACTTTGTAAGTGCCAGGTGCTAAAGGGTTTTGTAAAAAAATGGAGATTGAATCTAAATCAAACCCACCGGCACATTGTATAGAAGAAACTCCCGTTGGATTAATGATTGTGCCATTAGGAGAAATTACAGTAAAGTCTGAACCATCGAGGGCCAGACTATTGCACTTCATTTTTTTGTTGGTTTTTATTCTTATTTCAGTGCCATCGCATGGTGCTACGGCACTTAATAATTTAGGGAGTAAAGGGTCGGTAATACTGCCAGTGCCGCCGCCAAATGAAAGGGAGTATCCAACTTGTGTATCTTCAAAATGGCTAATCATTAAAAGGTATTCATGCCCTAAAATTAAAGTTGGATATCTTGAAAAATTTGGTCCACTGTAATTATTTGTTGTTCCACAAACATTTTGATTATTAACAGTGGCTGAAGTACCTGTAGCTCCAGGGGTAGCAGACCAATTAGAACCTACTACTAAATTGTTATTGGTAAAAACTGCATTAGGCGTTAATCCTGTTATGTCAAATAGTTGCCAGTCATAATCATCTCCGGCATCTATTGGAGTTATTCTAAAACCCAAAGTTCCTGCAGCAAAACAAGTAAATTTATACCAAAAAGGATTTTTGTCTTCATAGGTAATGCCATCTCTATTACAACCGGGTACAAATAAATTTCCATTTGTGCAGATGGGAACATTTGTTTGGTTGAAAGTTACAGTACCACATACCGGAAAAGCCGTTGCGGGAGTTTGACCGAGCGTGCTACATTGCGCTTCCAATTTATAATTGAGGACTACCCCCAAAAAAAACAATAAAAAAAAATTCTTCCTCATGAAGCGTAAAGTTATTATAAAAGATTGTCAGGCTAAATATTCTGCTGCATCAGTGTATTAAATATATCTTTTTGCAATACAGACAATAATATTTCAGCATAAATATTTTTGATAAATCTTTCTTTTTTGCAAAACAAATTCATTTCACTAATTTCCTTCTTTGAAGAAATATATAACTTGAAATAATAGCACATGAAAATAGTAGAAATTAAAGCACTTCGGGGACCAAATTACTGGAGCATACGCAGAGGAAAATTGATACAGATGAAATTGGATTTGGAAGAAATGGAACAGCGTCCTACCAATAAAATTGAAGGGTTTAGAGAAAATTTGGAAAAAGTATTACCAACTTTATATGACCATAGGTGTAGTGAATTAAAGCCCGGAGGATTTTTTGAAAGGGTAGAAGAAGGTACATGGATGGGGCATGTAATAGAGCATGTGGCATTGGAATTACAAACACTTGCCGGTATGGATATGGGCTTTGGCCGC
>JANPIF010000115.1:0-2282 GCA_031424845.1 Ferruginibacter sp. | reverse complement strand
AAATGCATTGAGTAACCATTTTTACCTATGTATGTGCTTGATGTAGTATAGAAACCCAAACTACTTTGATAGCTCTCGGGAATATTAGAAAATGCTGTAGCCATTGCTGATCCACTACCCTGCCCATGAGCGACATAAGTATTAAACAAAATTTTAAAGTTTTTAATATCAATTACGAAAAATCTTTTTTGAGAAGATGGTCTTGAAAAATCTGCGATAGATATAATATTTTCATTGGCAATTTTACCTTTCGCTTTTAAATATTCATATCCTTTAAATGCATATGAAAAAGCCTCCTCAGATAAACCACGAAGATTTAAATTTAAACTATCGTAAATTATAGAAGATGTAAGAACAGTTGTTGGCAACAAAGAATTGCTTGAATCTGAAACAAACATGCTTTTTTTGTAAGAAAATGACTTAGTTGTTGAAAAAGCTACTGGCAAATGAAGCATAAAACCCACAAGGGCGGAAAAAAAAACATACACTTTTTTTACTTTAAGTTTTTTCATATTTTGTACGGGTTTATAATGATTAAAAACGAAATTAGAGTGTAACTATTGTGCTATAGATAAAAGTTTATATGACTATTTTTTTTACTTGGATGGCAAATATATACACCCAAATGTTTAAAGCATGTTAAGGACTGTTAATGAAACTATAAGGTTGGTAATCATATATAACCATTTAAATTATACACTAACATTTTAAGCAAATATTTAAATAGGTATCATAAATTAGTTATGTTACTCTTATTATTTATACATTAGAAATCCATTTAAAATACAGCAAATACTTTTGTGAGGAATTGCAGCAGATAATTAAAATGATTTATGAAGAAAAAAGAGAATGCATTAATAATTTTTGCCCGAAAACCAGAAGAAGGAAAAGTAAAAACCCGTTTAGCAAAGACAATTGGAAACGAGAAAACTTTACAGATTTATATAAAACTTTTGCAGCACACTCGGTCTGTTGCTAAACAAATACCCTGTGATAGTTTTGTTTTTTTGACTGAACCCACAGATGATAACTTTTGGGAAGGTTTTTTTTGTGAGCAACAACAAGGTGATACGCTTGGTGATAAAATGAAATATGCATTTGAAATGCTTTTTACCAAAGGATATGAACAATGTATAATCATAGGGAGTGATTGCCCCGGCTTAGAAAAAGAAATTGTAGAAGAAGCATTTTTAAGTTTCTTGGAAAATGACGTAACAATTGGACCCGCAAAAGATGGTGGTTATTACCTGTTGGGTATGAAAAAATTAATTAACCCACTGTTTCAAGACAAGGATTGGAGTACTGAAAGCGTATTTACACAGACCATGGAAGATGTAGAAACCCTACAATTAACCTATAAATTATTACCGGTTTTAAATGATGTAGATGAAGAAAAAGATGTACCAATTAATTGGTGGAAGGAATTGGATTAAAATTTATTTAACTCTACTTAAAGCCAACATATTAATCATCCAATCTGGTAAAGGCTTTTGCTTATCTCTTTTCTGTAAATTTAAGTACCAATTAAACTTTTTAAGAATGGGTATTCTATGTGTTTCTACCAACTCAATCAAAGTACCATCAGGATCTTCAGCATAACAAAATCTTCCTGCAGCATTTTCCATTTCAAAAGAGTTTTCACTATCCACTGTAAAATCAATGCCCAATGATAATCCGTGCCCTTTCAATCCATCCATATCCAACACATCAAAACATAAGTGTATAAAACCACAATCTCCCCATAAACGATCTTTAAAAATAGTTGCTGGTTTTCTATCTAACACTTGTATCAATTCAATTTCTACAGCCCCTAATAATTTATTAAATGCTCCCTTACCTGAAGTTGTTTTTTTAAGCAAAACCCGGCGGCAATAAACTTCTCTGTTTTCAACATTGTCAGTACTTTCTCCAATAATATCATACTCAATCTCTGTGACGCCTAGAAAATCTTTATAAAAAACTATTGACTCGTCCATGTTTGAAACACCAATTACCGCTCCTGTAACAGACCCAGTTTTTTTAAACGATTGTTTAAACCAATCATTGCTTTCAACTATATTAAAAGTATTTCCCTGAGCATCTTTTACCCAAAAATGTTTATTGCCTAATGGATTTTTTTGTAAAGTAGAAACAGAGATTTTTTTGTTTAATTGAAAATAAGAATAAGCATCTTCAACATCACTGCATTTTATTTTCGCAGCATAAATTCCTAAGTCTCCATACAGAATATTTTGTGTAGCTTGTTTAGGTTCTCTATTATTAAACTGCCATATTTCAAAACC
>JANPIF010000114.1:0-21567 GCA_031424845.1 Ferruginibacter sp. | reverse complement strand
TGGAGGCGTTTGAAGAAGTGGAAGTGAAGAGAACTCTTTAATTGAAGGTTTAAAGTTGATGGTTCAAGAATCTATATTTCAAAACCTACTTCAAGAAAAATAAACTTATTGCAGCAGCTTTACCTGCTGCAATTTTTTGTTAAATAGAAATCAAAGAATGGCTATAATTATCTGTGCGCTTATCTTTGAAGATGTAGCATTAAAAACTACAAAAAGAAAAACTGTAATATGAAAAAAAGAATTTTACTACTGTCAGGGTTATTTGTATGCATAGCAGCATTTGCACAGCCAAATAAGGTAAATGCCGATAAAATAATAGGTGTAGTAGGTAATAAAATTGTACTTAAAACGGATGTGGAAGACAGATTGCTCGATATGCAAAGGCAGGGAGCAGAAGTGCCTGCTAACGGCAAATGTTATGTACTGCAAGATTTGATGGGTACTAAAACGTTGGTTTTACAAGCTGAAAAAGATTCACTACCAGTAACGGATGAAGATGTGGAAAGTGATGTAGATAACAGAATCAGAACTTACATAAACCAATTTGGAAGCAAAGATGAATTGGAAAAAGTAGCAGGAAAATCTGTTTATCAATTGAAAGAAGATATGCGTGGGCCTATCAAAGACCAAAAGCTTGCTATGGCTATGCGAAATAAAATTGTAGATGAAATAAGAATTACGCCAAGCGAAGTAAAAAATTATTTTATTAAAATTCCTACTGATAGTTTACCGTTTTATGAAACGGAAGTAGAGATTGGTCAACTGATTGTTTTTCCTAAAGCCAGCAGGGAGGCTGAAGAATATTGCAAAGAACAATTGGCAGGATACAAGGCAGCAATAGAAAGTGGTAAAAAAGATTTTAAAGCTGCTGCTGCTCAATATTCAGATGAGCCGAGCGCTAAAGAACGCTTTGGGCAAATGGAAATAAACAGAGAGCAAAAAGATATTGATCCTACGTTTATGGCCAAAGCATTTACGCTAAAAGAAGGACAAATCTCAAACCCTTTTAAAAGTAAATTCGGTTACCATATTATACAATTGGTCAGCAGAAATGGTAATGATGCAGTTGTAAGACATATCATTAAAATACCACAGGTTACAGGTATTGAATTAAAAGAAGGTTTTGATAAGTTAGATACAATAAGAGCAAAGCTAATAGCTGGTACAATTGATTTTGGCGGCGCTGTAAACAGATACAGCGATGACGAAAACAGTAAATTTACCGCGGGAATGATGCAAGGGCAAAACGGTACATTTTTAACCATTGATCAATTGGATAAAGATATTATTCCCATACTTAAAAACTTAAAACCTGGTGGTTTTTCACAAGCTTCAGAATATGCGGATCCATCAGGGAAAAAAGGAGTAAGACTTATTTACCTTAAAACACAAACAGATCCGCACAGAGAAAATATGAAAGATGATTATAGTAAAATTTCTATTCGTGCACTGGAAGGTAAAAAAGAAGAGGCTTTGGAAAAATGGTTTAGTAAAAGATTAAGTTCTTACTATATTATGGTGGATAATGATTATACTGATTGCGAAACAATGAAACCTTGGATAGATGCAATGACGAAGAAGAAATAAGAAAGTTAGACATTAGATATTACACTTGAAAAATGCCAGCTTTAAAAGGTTGGCATTTTTTTTAATTAGTTATCTTGTGCATAATAAAAAGATGAAAAAAGATTTATTGTTGAAGAGCGGCAGGATAGCAGCGGAAAGCCCGCAAGCGAGGAACGAGTGCGGACTTGCAGCGAATAGCCTGAGCAAATGTTTAATAATGCAAGAATGTTTACCGCCCAAAATGTTCTTAATAAAAAATAAAAAAATTGATAGATAAAAAAAATATTGTAAATCAACAGGAGAACGCCATATTGGTGGGAGTTATACAACCAGATCAAACAGATGTGCAGGTAAATGAATACATAGATGAGCTGGAATTTTTAGCAGAAACAGCGGGTGTAAAAACCTTGAAAAGATTTACGCAAAAGTTAAAACACCAGATGCCAGATCTTTTGTAGGAAAAGGAAAACTGGAAGAAATAAAAAAATTTATTCTTAGTAAAGGAAATATTACGCTTGTTGTTTTTGATGATGAGCTTAAAGGATCGCAAATACAAAATATAGAGAAAGAGATAAATACCCGAACTATTGACAGAAGTGATTTGATATTGGACATGTTTGCCAGCAGAGCAAAAACTGCACAGGCACGTACACAAGTAGAACTTGCCCAATACCAATACATTTTACCTCGTTTAAAAGGTATGTGGAAGCATTTGGAGCGTCAAGGTGGTGGTGTGGGAACAAGAGGACCGGGTGAAACGGAAATTGAAACAGATAGAAGGATTGTAAAGGATAAAATAAGTCTGCTTAAAAAAAGACTGGAAGATTATGACAGGCAGGCAATGACACAGCGCCAAGAACGTGGAGAATTTATAAGAGTGGCCTTGGTAGGTTATACCAATGTGGGCAAAAGCACCATCATGAATGGACTAAGTAAGAGTGAAGTTTTTGCAGAGAATAAATTATTTGCTACACTGGATACAACTACCCGAAAATGCGTGTTTGAACAAACGCCTTTTTTGCTGAGTGATACCGTGGGTTTCATTCGCAAACTTCCGCACCATTTGGTAGAAAGTTTTAAAAGTACATTAGATGAGGTGAGGGAAGCAGATGTACTGATACATGTGGTAGATATTGCTCACCCACAATACGAGGAACAATTGGATGTAGTGAATAAAACCCTTGCTGAACTTGGTTGTGCGGATAAACCTACTATTACCGTTTTTAATAAAATGGATAAGTATGAAAAAGTAGCTTTTGATGAATGGCTGGAAGAAGATGTAAAAAAAGATATTTTACGAGAATTAAAAGAGCGCTGGGAAGAAACAACTAAAGGAAATTGTGTTTTTGTGTCGGCTATAGATAAGCAAAATTTTGATACTTTAAGACAAACAATTTTAAATAAGGTAAGGGAGATGTACCAGATAAGGTATCCATATAAAGCAGAGTATTTTTATTAATAGTTGAAAATGCTATTATGAGTAAGTCATACAAATGGTATAAAATTGCTGATTGTCTGGGTGAAATTAGTTTTTCAACTGAAGGTTTGTTTAATACAGAAGTAGATGGTAAAAAGATTTGCATTGCTTTATTTAAGGACGAGCTTTATGCAACTTCTGCCAAATGCCCACATGCTGGTGGTATTTTAAGCCATGGTTATGTTGATGCTACCGGAAATATTGTATGCCCAATACATCGTTATAAATTTTCATTGGCAACTGGTAGAAATGTTACTGGTGAAGGTTATTACCTGAAAACTTATTTAATAGAAAACAGAGAAACAGGCATTTTTATTGGCATGGAAGAGACCGGAATGTTTAATTGGCTAAAATAATTGCAATTATATTTTTTTTTGAAACAAAAATCTTTATTTTTGCATCCCGCTATGAAAATAGTATGGGAGATTCCTACTTAGCTCAGTTGGTTAGAGCATCTGACTGTTAATCAGAGGGTCGCTGGTTCAAGTCCAGCAGTGGGAGCAAATAATATAAGCCTTGCAATTTTTGCAGGGCTTTCTTATGCACATACAACATTGTTATTGAGAGGGACTCTCTATTTTAAAATCGGAAGGTTTGAACAAAATATGTCTATTAAAATTGGCTTTGTTTATTTTAAAGATAAAACTGAGCTAAAAATCTTTTTTACATATAACTATATTTCTTTATACTTTTACAGTGTACTTCAAATTCTGTTTTATGAAATTGATAAATACATTTTCCTTCCTGTTTTTATTTTCTACAAAAATTATAGCCCAGTCAGCAGATACTGAATTTCCAAAAGGTTTTATTATGCATGCGAAGCTTCACAATGGCATGATCACTAATTTTAAAGCTTCGCCTGATCTTTATGTGGGCGGCCTACAATTTATTCCACAAATAACATTGGTAGAACATTTATTAAGAGGAGGTTTTATTGCCGGCGGATTTTATGGAGGTAAAAAACTTGAAGCGCAATTTGGGCCAACGGTGTCTATAAAATTAAAAACAATTAATGCCGGAGTATTTGGTAGTGCTGCTAATGTTCATGCCACTGTAGATCATATTTGGGGTACAGGAAAGCAGAAACTAGTAGGCGGAGGTATTCATATTGATCTCTTAAATAAATTGGTACTTGGCTTTACAACTCACAGAGAATACCAGTTTAATACATGGTGGCTGCAAACTGCCCTCGGTATTAAACTTAGTAAAACTAAAAAAGTTAAAGAGCCTTTTAATGAGTAAAACTACTATGGAAAGCATTATTGTTTTATAATAATATTTAAACTTTTATTATGAGCAGAGCATTAGTAATAAGTGGCGGTGGTTCTAAAGGAGCATTTGCCGTAGGTATTATCAAACGCCTTGTAAAAGAATATCCTAATCTTAATTTTGATACCTATGTAGGCACAAGCACAGGCTCTCTCATAGTGCCCCTAGCTGCCATGGGCAAATATGATTTGCTGGAAGAATTATACACCAGCATAAAAACAAGTGATGTAATAAATAAGGGAAACCTTGGTGATAAATTAAGTGAGCATTCCGTTTTTGACGCTACTCCGCTTTGGAACCTGATTGAAAAATATTATAATGATGACAATTATGAATTAATTCAACAATCTGGCAAAAAAATATATCTAGCTACTGTTTGTTTGCAAACAAGCGAGTTGGTAGTTTTTACAAACGATGTAAATGCGGCTATTCCAAAATATTATGAGATAAAACAAATTACATCTGCCACACATTTTAGAAAGGCGGTAATGGCTTCTGCCTGTCAACCTGTGTTTATGCCACCAATAAAAGTAAACAAAAATATACCCGGCGAACCAAACCCTGACTTTCAGTATGTAGACGGAGGGGTACGAGAATATGCGGGTGTGCAAATGGCAATTGATAATGGAGCAACAGAAATATTTACTATTCTTTTATCATCTGGACAAAAGGTAATTGTAGATGCAGAATTTAAAACCATCTTTCCTATACTGCAACAAACCATTGATATTTTTACAGAAGATGTTGGTAAAAATGATTTGATTATTCCTCAACAATATAATGAAGCATTGGAATACATTGAAGCTGTAAAAAAGAAAATGAAAAGGTTAGGTGTAGATGCTGCACAAATAAACGACTATTTTAAAGTAAAAGGGAAAGAAAATCCTTATGAAGATAAATTACCAATAAAGCTATATACTTTTAGGCCTGAAGCTCCCCTAGGTGGCGGTCCCGGTGGTTTAACTTTTGATAGCGATGAGATGAAGAGAATGATTGCAGCCGGACAAAAGGTAAGCAACAATTTTATTGCAGCCTTAAATCCTGCAGATGTTACATGGGTGTAGGGCAGTTCGCATAATATTGTAGGCAATTCAAGTTGCAAAAGGGGAATTGCTAGTCACGACTTTTAAATTTTACCATTCACAATTTATCAATCACAAGTTCACTTTTACACAACTTATCTACCCACATAATCGTACCTACTAATTAGTGTAATTTTATAATTAAACACTAGGGCTTATGAAATGTAGAAGTATAAAAATATATACTGTTGTTGTTTTCTTTTTTCTCTTGAATGTTTCCCAATCCATTGCTCAAAAATTTGTTTCTAACAAAACCAACGGAGAAGATTTATATGCAGGCATAGATGTAGGTTCTAAGGGAGTAAAACTCAGCATCATTCAAATGGGTAAAAATGCATCGGTAACAGGATTGTTTACTGCTATTAAAGATACTTCTGTAAATACAGATTTTATCTCATTTACTCCGGCTACATTTTCAGCAACTGTAAAAGGCATGAGTAATCTCTATAGAGTTGCACTAAATGATTTTAAGATACCTTCTAACCAAATTTTTACTGTAATAAGTAGTGGTATTAAAGGGCAGGCTGAAAAAGAAAATAAAATGAACCTGGTAAAAGAACTCGCAGATTCTTTTAAAATTGATATACAAGATCCTGAAAGAAATGTGCCTATTGTAGATGCAATGGCGGAGGCAAAACTTTCACATTTAGGCATTGTACCCGAAGCCAGAAGATACAATACATTTTTAATAGATATCGGTAGTGGAAATACTAAAGGAGGCTATTTTAAAAATGGAAATACAAAAGAACTTAAACTTTTTATGCTAAACTGGGGTACCAAAACAATTTCAAATGCTACCGATAAAAGGCTAGAGGAAGATAAAAGCCTTCCAAACTACAAGAAACAATTAAATAGAGTGCTGGCCGGGGATCCTGATAAAGAAATTGTATATGCCGTAAATGAAAGTGGTGCATATAATATGAATGATAATTTTGCATTTAGTGGTGGTATTGCTTGGGCTGTAGCTACCATGCTCTATCCTGAATTATCTGAAAACTCTGTAGTACCATTAAATTTTGAAGATCTAAATAAATTTAATGATAGACTTGCAAATAACTATGAAAGTTTGGCTCCTGATATGATTGCTAAAAGTGTAATTGATAAAACTTTAGACAAATCACAAATAGCCCTTGAAATTAGCAGGGTACAAAAAGTATTTGACCAACGAGCTTTGATGGCCGGTACTAGTTTGCTTTTAAATATTGTTAGACAGTTTGAAGGAACTCAAGAAAAGAAGCATTTTTTTCTTGTAAAAAATGGACAAGTAGGATGGATTTCTGCTTATGTTTCTCAAAGCGTGAATAACGTGTATTAAATAAAAGGCTATATTTAATTTTAATTATTTCAACTCCACTTAAGTATTCCTCGAAATTCCGCATAAACTTATACAACCATTGTTTACATGCGAGATAATAAATACGATAAATTATTGGTGCTTTCTGTAATCTTAATAATAGCTTCTGCTATACTGCTTTTCATATCCGGCTACAATATTTATTTTAAACAGAATGATGCAAAGCAAATTGCACAATCAAACAGTACCAATCATGTTGCTTTACCGTTTAGAGATTCTTTAGAAAAAATATATACCAATACAGTTAGTGATATAAAAAACAACCTTCATATTTCTAGTACAATAGAAAATGAGGAAGAAATAAAAAGTAAAATGTTTGAGTTGGATACGCTTAAAAAAGAAATTACAACCCTTCTTTCTAATAAAAATAATAGTACTGATTTATTTTTGGCCAAAGTAAAAATTGAAGAGTTACAGCAGAAAGTTTATTTTTTGCAAAGCAAGTATAGCAATGTAGAAATAGAAAATAAACGCCTTCAGAAATTGATAAATCAATTATTGGGTTTAAAATCTCCCATTGAAAAATATCCAAATAAACAAGTTGTTTCAGAAAAAATAACACCAATAAAAGAAAAAGCAAGTAATAACAATGTAGGTTTTACAACGGGGTTACACTTATTTGCAGTAGTAAATAACAATACACAAGAACAAGAAACTACAACTGCCGAGAGTGCTGAAAAAATGGTGGGAACCTTTGTTGTTAAAAACCTTCCTGCAAAAGGTAAAGGAGAATTATTGATTGTTGTATTGCAGCCAGATGGAAAAGTTGTAAAAAATTCTGTCTGGGAATCCGGCACATTTGAAACAAGTGAGGGCAAAAAAATATACTCCAGAAAAATATATACTGAAACATCTACTGAAGAAAAGCAACTTAATTTTTCTTTAACGCCAGAGAGATTTTTAAAAGGTGATTATACCATGCAAATTTGGTACAATGGTAGCATGATTGGCAAAATGGTTAAAACACTTTCATAATTTTTTTGTTACTATTTCTATTCCTGCCCATCAGTTTAACCGTTGGATTAAATGACTTTTCTCCATCATCACAATATTAGCTAATTGATCCATTATTCTTTCAAATTGAAGGATAGAAATGGAATCAATTTTTACAAAAATAAAGCCGCCTTTATGCAAAGACGGCTTATTACTTTACTAACCCTAATAAAGTTATTTTAAGGTCCTATTCGCCTCCTTTATTTTCTTTAATTTTTTCTCTTATTTTATTTTCCAATTCTTCGCCCATAGCAGGGTTGTCTAAAATAAGTTGCTTTACTGCTTCTCTACCTTGGCCTAATTTATCGCCATTGTAACTAAACCAGCTACCACTTTTTTGAACAATTCCAAGCTCTACACCCATGTCTACAATTTCTCCAACTTTAGAAATTCCTTCGCCGTAAACAATATCAAACTCTGCTAAGCGGAAAGGGGGAGCTACTTTATTTTTTACAACCTTTACTTTAATATGGTTACCAATAATATCGTCTCCATCTTTTATTTGTGCCATACGGCGAATATCCAAACGAACGGATGAATAAAATTTGAGTGCATTACCACCAGTGGTAGTTTCAGGATTACCAAACATAACCCCAATTTTTTCTCTAAGCTGGTTTATGAAAATACAAACTGTATTTGTTTTATGAATTGTAGCCGTAAGCTTTCTTAATGCTTGGCTCATTAAACGAGCCTGTAAACCCATTTTACTATCTCCCATTTCACCTTCTAATTCACTTTTTGGTACAAGTGCAGCTACAGAATCTATCACTACTACATCTAATGCTCCGGAAAGAATAAGCCTGTCTGCAATTTCCAAAGCTTGCTCACCATAATCAGGTTGGGATATTAATAAGTTATCTATATCTACACCTAATTTTTGTGCATAAACGCTGTCAAAAGCATGCTCCGCATCTATAAAAGCGCACATACCACCTTTCTTTTGTGCTTCTGCTATTACATGTATGGCAAGAGTTGTTTTACCAGAAGACTCCGGGCCATAAATTTCTACTACCCTACCCTTTGGCAAACCGCCAATACCTAGTGCAACATCCAAACCTATCGAGCCTGTTGAAATAACTTCTACTTCTGTAACACCTTTTTCGTTCATCATCATCACTGACCCCTTACCAAAATCCTTATCTATTTTATCCATGGTAAGTTTTAGTGCCTTAAACTTCTCCACGTTTTCTGCCTTTTGTGTTTTTTCTGCTGCGCTCATGTGTTTGTTTTTTTAAGTGATGTATCTTGATTTGCGTGTAAATATAAATGTGTAACAAAATTAAATAAAACTTTTTATTTAAACTAATTAATTTAGCATTATATTGATAAGAAATTTAGTGATTTCAGTTTATATAATTTGAGGTGAACATTTTGAATCTGAGATTTAATTAGATGTTTATTATAAGATCAACAGAAGTTTAAAAAAGTAAAACAATCAACAAAGTAAAATCTACAAGAACTTTAATATTATTGATATAAAATATTTAGAAAAAAGGGAGATAATATTGCTTGGTAAAAACGGATGTAATTAAAATTTACTGTGGTAAATATATATTAAATTCTGCACCTTTATCAAGTTGTCCAATAGCGTTAATCATGCCATGATGATTATCTACAATTTTTTTTACTATTGCTAAGCCAATACCTGTTCCATTATATTCTGTTCTTCCATGCAACCTTTGAAAAACTTCAAATATTTTTTCACTGTAGCGAGGCTCAAAACCTATTCCATTGTCTTCAATTTTTATATGACAATAAGTTTGATTTTCCTCCATTTTTTGATGTATCGATTTTTCTCCTAGTATTGTATTGCTTGTAATATTAATATAGGGGGAAGTATCCTCTTTTTTAAATTTGAGGGCATTGCTTATTAGATTAGCTATAAGTTGCCTGAACTGAAAAGGAATGATCAATGCATTACACGGTGCATTAACGTTAATAACGGCATGTTGAAAATTAATATCATCTAAAAAGTCTGTAGTTACTTCATTTATAAAGCTATTTAAATTTACTTTTTCAAATTTTATATTAGTTTCATTGGCTCGAGAATAAGCAAGCAGGTCATCAATTAATTGTCTCATTCTGGACGCAGATGTTTGCATTCGTCTAAAATAATCTTTTCCTTTCTCAGATAAATTATCCTTTTCGCTTTCAATAATATAATGGGTAAATGTTTGAATTTTGCGGAGGGGCTCCTGTAAATCGTGGCTGGAAATGTAAGCAAAGGATTGTAGCTCTTTGTTCTTTTTTTCCAGTTCAATATTTTTTTGTTTCAATATATCTTTCGATTTTTTCAGTTCTGTAATATCTACCCCAATACCTAGTACTTGATATACTTCTCCATTTTCTTTTCTTTTAAAAGCAGTTTCTCGCACCAAGAATGGTACCCATTCATCAGCGTTGTTCTTAATTCTGTATTCATGTTCTATTACCTCGCCTTCAGCAGAGGTTTTCATTTTATGCAATACTTGTTTTACAGCTGCAATATCATCTGGATGTAAAACAGCTTTTAAAGACGAATTAATTTGATTAATTTCTTGCCCCTCATAGCCTAAAATATCTAAACCTGTTTTATTTAAAAATATTGGTGTATTTTTTTCAATATCAACAATATAAACCACATTGGGAGATAGTTCTGTAAGTGCTCTATTAAAACTTTCGCTTATACTGAGGGATTCGTTTTTGCTTAACAGGGAAATATTAAGTTTTGCCAATTCTTTTGTGCGATTTTCTACCTGCGTTTTTAGCTCCTGCGCAAAAGTTTTTTGTGTATGAATGTCAGTAAATGCACCTACCCATTTTTCAATTTTATTTTCTTCATTTAATACAGGTTCTCCTCTCACTGCAAACCACCTGTATTCTCCCGTTTTACTTTTAAGCCTTACTTCATGGCTGTAAATTGTACCGTTTTTTAAACTATTACTCCAAGCATTGTTTATCTCATCATAATCATCCGGATGTACCATTTCTTTCCATCTATCTTCTTCATTTATTTTCAAGCCACTATAATCATTCCATTTACGGGAGGTATATTCACTCTTGCCTAATGCATCTGTTACCCAAATTAATTGTGGAAGTGTTTCTGCCATTAACCTAAAGCGGCTTTCACTTTCTTTAATTATTTTTTCATCATTCTTTTGTTGGGTAATATCTCTAAATATCCAACTCCAGGCATAGTACGTACCATCTTCCCCAACAACAGGATAGCCATATCTTTCTACTATTTTACCATCTTTATATTCCAGTTCATCTTTACTTGTTTCTGTAGGATGGTCGTAGAGGTATTTTACTTTTTCAATAAACTGAGCAGGATTTACTAACTGGCTCATTGCATACTCCAATGCAGCTTCATCATCATTGGCCTTAGTTATATGTTTAGGCATATTCCATATATCACTAAATCGTTTGTTATACGAAATGATTTTGCCTTTTGTATCTACCAACAATGCACCGTCTAAGCTTGCTTGATTGTTAGATTCTAATAATGCTTTGCGGTATTCTAATATTTCTGTTGCAGCTTTATTTTGCTGGATATTTACGGCTGTTGCAATAAACCCTGTAAAAATATTTTCTTCAATATGAGGGACAGCTTTAAAATATAACCATTCATAATTATTGGTATTTGCATTTTTTACTCTGGCCTCAAATTCAAAAGATGATTGAGAAATCAATGCTTTTTGAAAATTATTCTTAATAATTTCTAAATCTTCGGAATGTACCGATGATTTCCATACCTGACCTGTAAATTCAGTATAATGTTTTAAACCTACAAAATGTAATAATTCGATATTAGCATACTGTATATTCATCTCTGTATCTGTAATCCAAACCCACATAGGTGCCTCATCAGCTAAAGAACGAAAACGCTTTTCACTATTGCGAATGGTTTCTTCTGCTATCTTTTGTGCGGTAATATCTGTAGATGTGGTTAAAATCATGGCTATATTACCATCATCATCTAATATTGGTGAGGATCTGTTTAATAACCACTTTTTTGCTTCATTTTTTTTATTTTGAATAGAAAAGATTATTTCAGTAGGTGTATTACTTTGCAATGCTTGTGATGTAGGTAGATTGTCTTCTTCAAATAACTTTTCATCCTCATCCATTACCCAAAAGCTTTGCATTGCATTCTTCATTATGGCATCATTATCTTTTACTGCTAAAAGTTCATCCACTGTATTATTTTCTAACAGATGTGCATCCCTCTCATTAGCAATAATGATTTCTTTGTTTTTACCATAAAGGAATATGGCGGCAGGTACATTTGCAAAAGTTAATTCCAGCTGATCTTTTGTTTCTTTAATTTTTCTTTCGCTCTCAATAATTTTTTTATTTAACTCTGCCTGATGTGTTACATCAGTTGAAATAATTGATAAGCTATCTATAACCCCATTTAAATCTCGTTGTGCCTGATAAATGAAAGTGAAATATAACAAATCCGGTTTTCCGTTTCTTATTAAGGTTACAGGCATTTCATATGCTCTGTAAGGAATTCCTGTATTAAATACTTCTCGTAAGATTTTATCAAATCCCTGATCAATTAATTCAGGTAACACTTCCAGTAATGATTTCCCAATTACATCTTTCCCTTTTCCCCACACTTCTAAAATGGCATCGTTTGCAATGTCTATAATAAAATCTTTTCCTTTTAATATTGAAATAAGGGAAGGAGAAGAATAAATCATATCACTCAAACGATGTTCGCTTGCAGCAAGTAACTGAAGCGCCAATTTGGATTCGTCACTTTCTTTGAGATTGGAACTGGATTGTAATTGTTTTGTAGTTTCATTGGCAGTAACAAAAACACCAGCAGGCATGCCACTTTCATCGTTTACGGCACTATAGTTAAATGACCAATAAACATTTTCCATGCCTTCGTTTCTGTAAACACCAATCATTTGCTCTGTACTAATGTTTTCATCTCTATCGGCTAGTACATTATCAATAATGGGTTTAATATCACTCCATTTATCTTTAAAAAAATCTTCCCCCTTACTCCCTAAAATTGCCGGATGTTTTCCATCATTGCCAAGGAAGGGTATATAAGCATCGTTGTAAAAGCAAAAATGATCTTTTCCCCAAAAAAGAAACATTGGCAACTTTGAATTTAAAATAATACTAATGGTTGTGAGAAGGCTTTGAGGCCAGGTGTGGGGCTCTCCCAGTATGGTTATTTCCCAATCTTTACCTCTCAGAAGTTCACCTATTTTTCCTCCCCCCTTTGGAAAAGAAATATGTTGTGGAGAATTATCCAAAGGCATGTTGAGAGATTTGATTTTTTTATCTAAAATTTAAAGCACTTAAAATTATAAATTATTTTTTATAATAAATGAATGTTGGAACATTATTGCACTTCACAATATTAAAGTAACAGGACCACAATGTATTTTAGATTTGCAAGAATGATAAGTTATAATATTTTATCCTTATATATCTACGTAATGGATAATTTATATGTGGCTCTATTGCACAATAAAAGATGGATAAAGATATACTGATGCCAGTAGCCCTGATGGAAGCGGCACCGAAACCGCCCTTGCGGTGAAGGTACAGCGTACAGCAGGATACAACTTTTGAGCAAAGAGATATTGCTGCTGCTCTATCACCTCATCAACACATTTTTAAAATAATTTAAACGTAAACTATCGTTCCATCCGTTTGGATTTTTATTAAAAGATTTGCTGCTATAAAATGCCATACCTTTTAATGCAGGTAGGCTTCTTATTTTTTGAATCTGGCGAGGTAGCTGGGTTTTATCTTTCCATGCATCGTTGGTTCCTGCACGGTAAAATCCAATCCCTATATAACAATCTTTCCCGTACGAATTTTTTGCCCACCAATCTGCAAGAGTATTAAAATCTGCAAGCTTATGTCCTATTTCCCAATAAAGTTGCGGGGCCACATAATCTATCCATCCCATTCGAAGCCACAATAAAATATCTGCATACAAGTCATCATAATTAGTTTGTCCTGCTTGTGTATTACTGCCTGTTGGGTCTGTTGATGCATTGCGCCACACACCAAATGGGCTGATACCGAAGCGGCATTTTTTGTTGGCATCTTATATTGCTTTGCCCAACATTACAATGATGGAATCTGTATTGCTGCGGCGCCAGGTATCTTTGCTCATGCCGTTTCCATATTGCAGATATTTTTCATTATCAGGAAACTCTTTACCTGCAATGCGGTAAGGATAAAAGTAATCATCAAAATGTACTGCATCTATTTTGTAGCGGCTTACGATATCTTTTACTACACCTGTTACAAAACGTTGTGCTTCTTTATTGCCGGGGTCAAAATATTTTTTTTCGCCGTAGGTTAAAAACCATTCCGGATGTATGCGAGTAACATGTGTAGCCGCAATAGAAGATTTTGTGGTGTTAAATACAGCACGATAAGGATTCATCCATGCATGAAATTCCATCCCTCTTTTGTGAGTTTCCGTTATCATAAACTCCAGAGGATCGTAATATGGAAAAGGTGGTTGTCCCTGCACACCGGTGAGCCACTGGCTCCAAGGCTCAAACGGAGATGGATAAAATGCATCTGCAGCAGGACGCACCTGTACTATTACTGCATTCATACCATTTTGCTGATGCATATTAAGCAATTTTAAAAAATCGCTTTTTTGTATATCGCTGTAAATGGTAGGGGCCGTAGGCCAGTCAATATTATCTACAGTTGCTACCCACACAGCTCTGAATTCGGGCTTTGGGGTTTGCTGTGCAATGGTAATTTTTAAAAGAAAAAGAGAAAATGCAAGTAAGTAAAATTTCATTGAACAATAATTATGTGTAAATATTTGAATGACTAGTAATGCACGAATTTACACCAATGTATTTTTTATATTGCTGTATAACTTTTATTATTCCTAATAAGAACTACATATTTTTTTTTGAAATATTAAACCACCATTTTAGGAACTCATCCTCATTTTATCTAACAGTTTATTCATTGTTTTTGCATCATTTTCTGTAAGGGTGCCTGCTACTTCATCCATCTTTAATTCGAAGGCATCAAGTTTTTCCAACAATTTTTTTCCTTTGGCAGTAATGGTTACATCTACCTTTCTCTTATCTCCAGGGCAGGTTATTTTTTTTACCAGTGCTTTTACTACAAGCCGGTCAACAATTCGGCTTGTATCGCTCATTTTATCGAGCATCCGTTGCCTTATTTGTAAAGTGGAAATAGGTACACCTGCACCTCTTAAAATGCGGAGTATATTAAATTGCTGCTGGGTAATATCCTCTTTTTCAAAAAATACTTTCAGCTTTTCATTCATCCAGTTATAGGTGTACAAAATATTTATGATCACCTTTTGGTGCTCAGTTCTAAATTTTGGCTGGTTAATATCTTTTTCTAAGCTCATAATAATACAATGATAAAAAAAAACTACAACATAAGCAGCTGCAGTTTTTATAATACTATAATTCTTTTGTTAAAGATGAAATTTTCTACAATTGTTTGTTTACATGTTTATGAGGCTCGGGTTCAAAAGTTATAGCTTCATCGCTCGTATGTGTAAATTCATTTACATAAATTTTTACTAGTATTAATACATAACTAATAAGTAAAGGACCAAAAATAAGTCCAATGAAACCAAAAAGATTTAAACCAACAATAACGCCTAATACAGTAATGAGTGGATGAACATCACCAATTTTTTTCATAAAACTTATTCTTGCTACATAATCTACATTGCCGGTAACAATGATGCTGTAAATACCCAAACCAACTGCAGGCCATGTTTGCCCTTGGCTAAATAGATACAACATAATTGGTATCCAAATTATCATAGTACCCACTAATGGAAAAAATGCAAACACACCGGTAATAAATCCCCACAAAGCCCAGTCATCCATCCCAAAAATCCAATATCCAAGGGAGGCAAATACTCCTTGCACCAAACAAATAATTGGAATGCCCAATGCATTTGCTTTAATCATCATTTTTGTTTCGCTGGCAAGTATATCAATATTGCGTGGTTTTAAAGGGATAATTCTGTTGAGGTTTTTTTCCATATCTCTACCACCAACCAATAAAAAATACAATAGAAAAAACATCATAAATAAATTACCCAATGTAGTAGCAGTACCGCTTAACAACATCGGTACCATGGAAGATATTTTTTGTGTAGCTGTTTTAATATTATCAGGCGATAGAACTTTAATACCTGTTTTTGATGAAATACTTTCTGCCATTGATTGTACTTTTAGTACAATAGCATCCTGGTTTTTTACAATTTCATTTACTTTAGGTGTAACAAGGTTTACACTTAAGTATATGGGTAAAGAAATAATGACCAGGTAAAAAAGTATGAACATTAAAGCTGTCCAACCCTTCTTCCATTTTCTTTTAAAAATAAGTTTAAAGTAAAGTCCTCTGCTAAGAATATATAAAGTAACACCACCTAGCAATCCGGGTATAAAAATGTATAACTGTCCTATTAGTAAAACAGCTATTAAAATAATAAGTATTAATACAATTACTTGAGTAATACGTTTGTTAAACAAATTATTGTCCATACAAAAAACATTAAGGATAAAAGAGAATTATTTCCAAACAGACTCACCTTCGCTACAGTTGGCACATATATCAATATTTTTTCTGCTTTTCATGAGCTCTGTTCTAAACTGTTTGTAGTTGTCGTTTTGCCAAATGTTTTTGAAAGATTCATTCTTTAAATTGCCTAGCCTGTGCATAGCATCTTTATCAAAACAACATGGCACCACTAATCCATCCCATGTAATTACATTTGCGTGCCAAAGTTTCCAGCAACGGTTAGCAAATTTGTTTTTGGCTTTAAAACTACCGTCTGCATTGCGTTTGTAGCGACTGTACTTTTCATTGATTGGTATTAATTTATTGGGGTCATTTTCGTAATCATACACTTGGGCACTTTTAAAACGTACCTCATCTACCCCAATTTCTTTAGCCAGTTTTTTTATATCTTCTATCTGGTGCTCATTGTGGCGCACCACCAAAAATTGAAAAAACACGAAAGGTGTTTTACTGTTTAATTCTTTTTTCCATTTCACAATGTTTTTAGCTCCTTCCAATACTTTATCTAAATTACCACCCACTCGGTATTGTTTGTAAGCTTCCTGCGTAGTGCCGTCAATAGAAATGATGAGTCTGTCCAAACCACTTTCTACCGTTTTTTTTGCAGCTTCATCTGTAAGGTAATGTGCATTGGTACTGGTGGCTGTATATATGCCTTTATCAGATGCATATTTTACCATATCTAAAAAAGAAGTATTTAAATACGGCTCGCCCTGAAAATAAAAAATAAGGTATAAAAGTTCTTTGTGTATATCATCTATAGTTTCTGTAAAAAAATCTTTTTGCAACATACCTGTTGGCCTTGTAAATGCCCGTAACCCGCTTGGGCACTCAGGACAACGAAGATTACAACTTGTAGTAGGTTCAAATGAAATAGAAACCGGGTAGCCCCACTGCAAAGGTTTATCTATGAGTTTACTTATATAAAAACTGCTCAGCACTTTTAACCCATTCCATACACGGGCAGGAGTAAGCTTGCTGGCAAAATTTTTTGCATCATTAAAATTAAAATCGGGCATGGGTACAAAAGTACTTAGTAATAGTGAGATGAGGGGTTGGTTGGTTTATGTTATTGGGGAATGTAATATGAAGAAATGATTGTATGTATTTTACCTCGATAAAAAGATTACAAATTAAAACGGAATTTAAGAGTCATTACCTTTTCATTCATCATAAATGTTTAAATAAATTATCACAAATACTGTGTACAAGTAGAATTTTTAACCCAAAATTAGGGCTTAAATCCTCCAAATCATTGTTACCTTTAAGAATACATTTCAACCTATTTTAAGGTTACCTTAATACTATTCTAAATATCATATTCGATTATGATGTTTAATAAAAAATTAATACCAACAGCCATGAAATTATTTTTGCTCTTACTATTGTTATCGGTAAATTTTTCTTACGCACAAGAAAGAGATGATGCAACATCAATTGCAAAAATGGAAATGGATGCGCATAGGCAACAATTTTTAAACGGCACTGCACTTACTGCTGCATCCGATAATTTTGATATAAAATATTACAGGTGCGAATGGGAAGTTGACCCTGCTATCCGTTACATAAATGGTAAAGTAACTATTTACTTTAAACCAACACAAGCTGCCACATCTATTATTTTAGATATGATGGCACCACTTGTAGCAGACAGTGTAAAAAGAAATGGAACATCACTAACATATACTGCCCCTTCCAATACTTTGGTGATAGATTTTGCTTCTCCACTACCCACAAATGTGTTGGATTCTGTAAGTATATGGTACCAAGGAGTACCTGCCAATACAGGCTTTGGCTCATTTATACAAGATAACCATGCTGGTACGCCAGTTATGTGGACCCTGAGCGAATCGTACGGCAGCAGAGACTGGTGGCCCTGTAAAAACGGTGTAAATGATAAGGCAGATTCTATAGATATTTTTATTACAAACCCTGATATTTATAAAGCGGCAAGCAATGGTATGTTACAATCCGAAACCGCAATTGCGGGAAATAAAATTGTAGCGCATTGGAAACACCGATATCCAATAACAACTTATTTGATTTGCATGGCTGTAACCAATTATACCGTTTTCAATAATAGTGTACAATTGGGTGCCACCAATTTACCCATGGTTACTTATTGCTATCCTGAAAGTTTAGTCCCTTTTCAAACAAACACCCCTTTGGTGTTGGAAGCCATGCAATTGTTTCACAATAATTTTGGACCTTATCCATTTATAAATGAAAAATATGGACATGTACAATTTGGATGGGGCGGCGGTATGGAGCATCAAACTTCTACTTTTATTGTAAATACAAACGAATCGTTGATGGCGCACGAACTCGGCCACCAATGGTTTGGCGATAAAATAACTTGTAACAGTTGGGAGGATATCTGGTTAAACGAAGGTTTTGCAACCTACCTCGCAGCTTTTAATATGGAAACAAAATATCCGGCCAATGCTCTAACCAACAGGCGTAATGTGGTTAACAACATAACATCACAACCAGGGGGCAGAGTAAAAGTGGTAGATACCACCAATCTTAACCAAATATTTAATTCAAGATTAAGTTATCAAAAAGGCAGTTATCTTTTATATATGCTTCGTTTTATAATGGGCGATGCGGTTTTTTTAAGTGCATTGAGAAGATACCAGGCTGATCCATTATTGGCCTATGGCAATGCAACTACAGCTGATTTAAAAAGAAACCTTGAAGCAGAAAGTGGATTAGACTTAACTTACTTTTTCGATCAATGGTACACAGGTGAGGGTTACCCAAGCTACCAGGTAAAATGGAATGTGCTGGATAATACCTGTGCAAATATTCAACTGTTGCAAACTACTTCTATGCCGGGCATTACCCCTTTTTTTAGATTACCGGTACAACTTACTTTTAAAAATGCTACTCAAGAAAAAACTATTGTACTTAACAATATTGTGAACGGTGAAACTTTTATGAAAAGCATTGGCTTTACTGCAGATACCGTTTTAGTAGATCCAAATTTATGGTTGGTTTCAAAAAACAATACCACTTTAAAAGATCCACCTGTAAATAACGGCGCATGTTCTGTTTTAAGTTTACCCAACACTAACCCAAATGCAAATGCGGCAAATAATAATGGGCAAGGCATTGTTGAGATTTATCCTAACCCATTATTAACTCCTTTTTCTGTTAGCTTAAAAGAATTTAAAGCTTTAGCAGCTACCGTAAGTATTTACAATACAGTAGGGCAAATTGTTCATAGACAAAATGTACCATTGCGCAGGGGCGCAGGCATTGCCACTATTCAAAATAATAAAATGGCGAGTGGAATGTACATTGTAGAAGTAAAAGCGGGAGCTACCACGGTCAGAAAACAAGTAATGAAATAATAATACTTTTTTTTGATGGTTGTTGCGTAACATTAAAAAACACTGCTTAGCTTTACAGTAGATCAGTAAAATATATGGGAAAAAAAGTGCGGGGTTTTGGCAAAGAAATATTTTATACAGTTACCATTTTAGTATCCCTTTCCATTATTGCTTTTTATTTAAAGGGTATGTATTTTAGCCCATCGTTTGTACTCTACAAAGAATTTGGCATATACATACCAGTAAATTATACAATTCATGGTATAGATGTAAGCCGCTATCAGAAAGACATTTCGTGGAAAGATGTGAAGCAAATGAAAGTAGATGATGTGGCTATTGGTTTTGCATTTATAAAAGCTACCGAGGGCATAGATAATGTAGATCCTCAGTTTAGAAACAACATGGCCAATGCAAAAAAAGCAGGAATGCCAAGAGGAGCTTATCATTTTTTTATAGGATCTAAAAGCGGTAAACTACAGGCTGCGCATTTTGTAGAAACGGTGTATTTAAAAAAAGGCGATTTGCCTCCCGTGTTAGATGTAGAACAGGCAAATGGCGCATCGGTTTTTGATATACAACAAAGAGTTGCAGACTGGCTGCTATTGGTAGAAAAACGATACAAAGTAAAACCTATTATTTACAGCAATATAGATTTTTACAATACTTTTCTTGCAGGTAGGTTTGATGATTATCCGTTATGGATTGCACATTATCTCGAAAAAAATAAACCACGCATACAGCGCAATTGGCTTTTTTGGCAACACAACGAAAGTGGACATGTAAGTGGGATAAGAGCCAATGTAGATTTTAATGTTTTTAATGGAGACAGTGCTGCGTTTAAAAATATTTTAATGAAATGATAAATAAAACATTTTTTAAAATGGGTATTTTAAAATATTAATCTGGAAATTGATTTTCACATCAATTTAAACGATTACTTTCAAAGTATTAGAATGTCAGCTTGAGCCTGTCGAAACCGGGTTTTATAAGAGCACAGTCTTCGACAAGCTCAGACTGACAGCACAATTAAATTGAACTCGGGTCATTTGCAAATCAATATATTTTTTCCTGAATGCGCATACAACTAATTTGCCATTACCCTTTTCACCGTTAACTTTATTGCATGGGAATGGAAGATGATACAAGGCTTTTTTTGGTTACAATTATGCAAACAGTATCGTTGCTGATACTGTGGTTGCTTATAAATATTTTTGTAGGACTGTATTTGAAATTTGGCTTATTTGAGAACCAACCTTCCACAAAAAATATTCTGTACTACCTTCTATTTATTATTGGATGTTTTTTTCTTTTTAAGCATATAAAAAAGAAATGGAGCAAAGTAAATATGTAAGAATTTTTCTTAGCTACTATGATCCTGCACAATAACCCACTTCTTTTTTATTTTCTTTAAAATTAAAGTAAAGGCGCCATTGAGATCACCAATACTTCTTTTAAGGTGCCACTTACCTACAACCGAGTAATATATTACTGATAAGCGTTTCATATTTATCAATTCAAAATGCAGTTTGCCCATTGCAGCTGTATCTGGATAGTTTTTTTTGTAATTGTTTAAAGTATTTTCCCACCCATAAGTTGGGCCATTCTTTCCAATAAACATTAACGAATCGCTGCGCCAGTAAGTATCCATAAAGCGCTCAATATCTCCAGCGTTCCATGCAGCGGCTTGCTCCGTTAGCGTATTTTTTATAAGGATATCATCTGCAGTTTGTGCATTAATATTTGTAGCAATAATAATTACTATAAAGAAAGAAATAATTTTTTTCATGATGTTATTTTTAGTCTTAAATCAATTTTTTATTAGTTCTAAAACAAGTGCCTTTGAATACAGCTACCACATGTTTATTTTGATTGGTTATTGTAATGTGATACAGGCCCGTACTTTTTCCATTGTGCAATTCTTTGGCC
>JANPIF010000113.1:0-3968 GCA_031424845.1 Ferruginibacter sp. | reverse complement strand
CACTTATAACAAACAACAAATAGAATGGTTTAAAGCAGGCGCTGCACTTAACATTATCAGAAAAGAATTTGCAGACAGGCAAGCGAAATAATAAATGTATATTTTTAAAAAAGCTGGTGAAAATTTCACCAGCTTTTTTGTGTCAATTAATTTAAAAAAATTTTATTGAATAAGATAGGTAACTCCTGCTACATTTTGGGTGTAATTACCTGTTTTCATTGCACCTGCAAATTGTTTATCGTAGGAAGGGTAATAAGTAAAGTTTACCTGGCCAATAGTTTTTATCTTCCCGGCTACGGCCCTATCATCAAAAGAAGTATAATAATTCAGATTGGTACTGCCTAGGCTTTTTAATTTGCCACGTAATGCTTCATTGTCAAAACTAGAAAAGTATGCTATCTGCTGGCTGCCAATACTTTTCATTTTACCTTTTAAGGTAGCATCGTCATACTCCATATAATAATTAATTAGCAAGCTTCCCACACTTTTTAATTTTCCTCTTAATGCTTCAATATCATATGATGCATAATAAGTAACTGCAGTTCTCCCAATATATTTTAATTTACCTATAAATAATTTATCATCTGTAGCGGTAAAAAGATCTACTCTACCATTAAAATTTTCAAGCCGTGAATAATTAGAAATTTTTTCGGAAAAATATTCTGTACCATAACTAATTACATTTCCATCAGGCGCAATATTTATAACAGCATTATCTTCCGTAGCAATTGTAAACATGTTTATAGCTCCCATACCATTTATGGTAACTTTTGAAATACGTTGAGCAAAACCAATATTGATAAAAGCACAAAATAATAATGTAATGGAAAAATTTTTCATGTGTAATTGTTTGTGGCTGTAATTTAATTAAAATACTCAAAGGAAATCTTTATAAAAATGTAAATTAAGTTTCATTAAAGAGAAGCTTGAATGGGTGTCGAATAAGAATTCAGTCTCCAATAATTACAATATTCTATGAAAAACAAGGGTAAATGTTTCATCATAATAGTAGTAATGAAAATGTATTAGATGAAATTAGATTAAATACAGGTGAAAGACTTATAAACTTATATGAAAAGAATGATATACAGTAGGAAAAAAATAGGGGCCGGAATAGAAATTCAGCCCCGTTTAAAATCCAATATCCCTATGAAAAACCGTAGCGAATATACATATTGTATTTTAACTACAAGCATTAAATTGATTAAACGGTAGCATGAGTAGATGAACACAATGATTAAGTAGAAGAAAACAGGTCACCTAAAATTTATAATCAAATAGTATTATTTTTACACATATTATGGTGAGTGCAATAACATATTTAATAGCCGATGATGACCCCCTATATTTGGCTATTACAAAAGAACAACTTCAATTAATACCTAATTTAATATGTAATGCCACTTGTAAAAGTGCAATTGAAGCGAGTGCATATTTACAACAACAATATCCTGATTTACTTATTTTAGATGTAGAAATGCCTGGTTTAACAGGAATACAGTTGGCAAAAAGTTTAACCAAATTACCGTTCATTATTTTTATTTCTTCTCACCCAAATTATGCTGTAGATGCTTTTGAGGTAGATGCGGTTGACTATCTTGTAAAACCTATAAGTACTGAAAGAATGATGAGGGCGGTGGAAAAGGTGAGAACCCTTGCAGAAATGAAACGTTCTATTGTCTGGCAAGATGGCTTTAAAATTGCCGAAAACGAATCCTTTTTTATTAAAGATAAAAATGCTTTTACAAGAATACATAACAATGAAGTATTGTACATAGAATCATTAGGGGATTTTATAAATATATTTTTGGAAAATGGGCAAAAGAAAATCGCTTTAGTAAGTTTAAAAAATATTGAGCAACAATTACCAACAAAAGATTTTATAAGAATATCTCGTACACACATGGTAAACAAAAACAAAATTACTGCGCTTGACCATACTGCTATTTCTCTCAATAAAATTCAATTAAATGTAGGTAAAACGTATGCTGATGTGGTTTTACAATCTGTAATGGGTAACAAAGCAATTAAAAGATTTATTTAATGAAAATGGAGAAATTACTGTTGTGTGCTATTTTAATTTTTAGCTCCTTAAATACAACTGCACAATCAAAAGAAGCAGATAGCTTATTAAAAATATTAGATGTAACGCCAATTGACAGCAATAGGTTAAATGCATTAATGAAGCTGGGCAACTTGTATATGTATGAAAATGCGAGTAAAGGAATAGAGTATTTTGAAAAAGGAATTGCTATTGCAAAAAATTTACAAGAATATAATAAACTTGGAAGGCTATATATTTTAAATGGATTTTGTTACAGAATTAAAGCTGACTTTGAAAAATCGTTAGAAAATTATTTAAATGCTACCCGCATTTACGAAAAAGAAAACAATGTAAATAAATTAGGCGCTGCTTATATTTCTGTAGCAAATGTTTACAGTGATATTAAAAACATAAAAAAGGCAAGTGAATATTATGATAAAGCAGAACTGGTTATACTAAAACAAAAAGACAGTTTTGAACTGAGTCATTTGTATTTTGAAAAAGGTATTCTTTATGATAAGGAAAATGAGCACGATACGTCTATGCAATATTTTCAAAAAGCATACAGTATTGGAAAGATTTTAAAAAATGAAATGATCATTACCAACGCACTTTCAGCAATTGGTACCAATTATAAAAACCAAGGTAAGGTTGCTCTTGCTTTAAAATGTTACGATACAGTACAATCAATATATAAACAAGTAAACCGTAAAACGCCTGATTTAATGGCTGCACTTTATATAAATTATGGTGAAGCATATAGTAAGGGAAATGATTTTACTAATGCAAAATCATCTTTTGAAAAAAGTATTTCATATGCAAGCAGTGCCGGTTTAATTGATATTGAAATGAACAGTTATAAAAGCCTGGCGGGAATTTATGGCTCACAAAAAGATTATCCCAAACAGGTTTTTTATTTACAAAAATATTACGGACTAAAAGATAGTCTTTACACATCTGACAGTAAAAATAAACTCACACAATTAGAAGCCGATTATAATATTGAGAAAAAAAATATTGAAATAGTAAAAACAGAAGCCGAGGTACAAAACCAAAAAAACCAGCGAAATTTATTTCTCATTTTAGCAATTGGTGCCGCATTATTGTTAACAGCGTTGGGCATTTTTTATGGCCGAATCAGGAAAAAAAATCAAATACTCCACGATAATAATATTTTAATTAATACTCAGAAAGATGAATTGCAAACATTGAACGGAGTAAAAGATCGATTGTTTAGTATTATTAGTCATGACTTACGAAACCCGTTGGTAACATTACAATCATACCTTAGTTTATCTGAAAACCCAAAGATTGCAGAGCAAAAAAAACAGGAATACAAAACACATACAGTGCAGGCTGTAGCCCAAACTACTGACATGTTGGATAATTTATTGGTGTGGGCTAATATGCAGATTAAAGACAGCAAACCAAACATTACCGTAGTAGATATTGAAGAAGCAGTTTTAAATGCTACAGAGAATATTCAATCGCAGGCTACACAAAAACAGATTTTAATTAATAAGGAAATAAATGCCTTCTCAGCATTAGGCGATGAAAATATTATCAACATTGCTTTAAGAAATTTACTTACAAATGCTATAAAATTCAGCCATGAAAATGGAAGTATTTTTATTTATACTTATCAAAAAGAAAATGCTGTTTTTATTGCAGTAAAAGATGAAGGTGTGGGAATGACTGCATCACAAATTGAAGATTTGAATACACATGAAAACGATACTACAAAAGGTACACAAGGAGAAAAAGGAAGTGGGCTAGGAATATTTTTAGTAAGAGAATTGCTGCAAAAAGTAAATGGTGAATTATTAGTAAAGAGTGAAGAAGGGAAGGGAAGTACTTTTAGTATTAAGCTTGAAGGGGTGAATTAAAAGCCTCAGCCTCGCTCCCTCTCCCGAGGAGAGGGAGG
>JANPIF010000112.1:0-2369 GCA_031424845.1 Ferruginibacter sp. | reverse complement strand
TTGCTCAATGTTCTAAAAAAGATACGGAGGCTGTAGTTGATAAAAGTAAGAATTTGAAGTCTGTTGGTGCATCTGCCAACGAATTCTTAAGTGCCAATACTTATACAAATATAAATGTGCAACTGCAATTTATGCCCGGTTTTGCGCCAGATGCTACCGCCATAAATAACCTTACCGTTTTTTTAAATGGATTAATAAATAAACCAGCTGGTATTAATTTTACACAAACTCAAATTGCTGCATCTGGCAAGTCTGTATTAACTATTGATGATATCAGTGCCATTGAAAAAGCTAACCGTACACAATTCACAACAGGAAATACATTAAGTGTTTATATATTGTATGCAGATGCTCCATTTAGCACTTCCAATATATTAGGTGCTGCATATAGAAATACTTCTCTGGTTGTGTTTGGTCCTACGGTTAACAATAATTCCGGTGGGGTAAATCAAACTACACGGACCAAATTAGAGACAACTGTTTTGAACCACGAATTTGGACATTTATTAGGCCTTACAAACTTAGGAACAAACATGGTTACGGCCCATGAAGATGCCCAACATGCTGCTCATTGTAATAACAACACTTGTCTTATGTATTTTGCTACACAAACAACAGTAATGGGTGGAGTTTTATTGAGTGGTCCTGTACCGGTTTTAGATGCGAATTGCAAAGCAGATTTAAAAGCTAATGGGGGAAAATAGTAATTGGTGATTAGGGATTTGGAAGAAAAATTAGTACCTCAGGAAACCAGCATAACTTATCCCGTTTTCACGGGATTAGCTAATTATTGCTCGTACTTCCAATTTCGTCCTTTTCCATTTTCAATCCATTCAATGGCCTGTGCTATTCTTTTGTTTTTAGTAGCATCAGTTTTTGCATCCATAATCCATCTGTTATATTCTTTTCTATGCGATGGGGCAAATGCTTGAAATATTTCAAATGCTTTTTTATTTTTTTTAATTTCTTTTAAAAAATAATCTGGTGTAGCTATTTCAATTGTTTCTTTTGCTTTTTCTTTTGCGGGTAGTTTAATTCCTTTTTCATTTAAATCAACGGCTTCTTTTATAAGGGAAATTATTTTTTTATCTGCAGGTAAATCTTTCAAGGAAGTAATTCTATCAAAATGCCCCATGGCATTGTTTTGATTTTTTAATAATTCCCCGGAGTCTTTCATCAATGCAGCTTTCCAAAATCCAAAACTGCAATGGGCTTTAAAAGCTGCCATGCTGCAAACTGATCCTTTGTAATCATAAGCAGGCATTCCCCACTTTACAGTTTCTACAATATCAGGGCATGCATCATGAACCAGTTTTCTTAAATGTGTAAGAATGGGTTGTGCATATTCAGGTGATTTGGCAATGTAAGCATCTATTCTTTTATCTTTCATGGTATACATTTTTATGCTGATTATGTTTGCCAATTGTTCACATCGAATCGCCCACTGCTCCCCGTAAGCCCAGCTCCACTACTTCACAATTTTTCATTTCTTTTCCATCAATTGCAAAACGAAGAACAGTTCTCATTTTGTGCCAACCCTGTTTGCCCGCAGCGCCAGGGTTCATGTGCAAGCAGTGCAGTTTTTCATCGAACATAATTTTTAAAATATGCGAATGGCCACTTATGAACAAATTGCTTTTATGCGCCACAATATCTTCTTTAACTCCTTTTGAATATCTCCCCGGGTAACCACCAATATGCTGCATAAAAACATTCACGCCTTCCACCGTAAAAAATAATTTCTCAGGATAAACCATCCTCAATTCTGCCGTATCAATATTACCATACACGCCTCTAAAAATAATTTTCCTACCAAATAACTTTTCAAATTTTGCTACAAACAAATCACCATAACTCTGTGTAACTTCCAATCGATCTCCCAGTTTTCCCTCCCCTCGGGGGAGGATAGGAGGGGCTTCTTCCCATTTCCCAAAATCTCCTGCATGCCACACTTCATCGCAGTCCTTAAAATGTTCAAAAACCATTTCATCCAACCATCCATGCGTATCAGATATTAATCCTATTCTAGTCAAATCATTTAGTTTTTAAAATGTAAATTTGATGCATAATAATCAAGACAAAAAAACGATTGTCTTTAATTATCCATTATAAAATTATCAATTAACCCCATGCCTCATTACCACAAACTCGGCAGTATTCCACACAAGCGACATACACAATTTCGCAAACCCGATGATTCCCTATATTCCGAACAACTTTTTTCAACCGAAGGTTTTTCCAACGATTATTCTTTATTGTATCATACTTATGCACCCACGCTTATTGTAAAGTGCGATGAGCCTATAAACGTAGTACCAAAGATAGCAGAAGAACACATGCTGAAGCATCGCAGCTTAGAAGGATTTAAT
>JANPIF010000111.1:0-2385 GCA_031424845.1 Ferruginibacter sp. | reverse complement strand
TAATAAAGTTATTTCCATCAGCAAGCGCACTTCCTTTATCGGTACAAATCATATCAATCAATGCCTCGCCTATACAAAGTATTTTATTCATAAAATTAATATTAGTGGCCTCCTGTAGCTGGTGTAGCCATTATTTCTGAGGTTAGTTTTTTTGCTTTTATAAATGTTGTTAAAAAAGCTGCAATCAATAAGAATACTCCTGCAAACAAAATTGCTTTGCTGGAATCATTGTTTAAGAAATGTTTCATAATGTAACCAAACGTAATTGTTTGTATAAACATGGGTATAACAATCATCATGTTTATGATACCCATGTACACACCATATTTTTCTTTAGGTATATCAGCAACAATCATTAAATATGGTATGCCCATCATACTTGCCCAACCAATACCAAAGCCTGTAATAGCTGCATAAAATAAACCAAGTTGATGCACCTGAGAAAATGCGATAAATCCAATACCCGCAAGTAATAGGCAAAACACATGTACTAATTTAGGACTGTATTTACGTGCAAGCCATACCAAACTAAACGCTACTAAAAACGTGACTATATTGTACCATCCATTTATGCCGCCTGTTGCAGAAACAGCTTTTTCGTAATTTTTATTGTTCGCATCAATTATATTTAAAGAATCCATTTGGGAAGGAACAAATGATGTAACCACTTTATCTTTATATGTTTCATAAATACTGTTGGGAGTTGCAGTAGAAGTAAAAATTTCTTTTATATCTAATTTATTATTTTCCGCATACTCTTTTACAGATTTCTCAAAAACTACATAAGCGTTATAAGTACCATCTAAAGGCTTGCTCATTTTTATGCTCTGCCAACCATACGCATTTTTTGCAACAGCTTTGCTTGAATTTTGCCAATAACAAAACAAAGCATACCATTGAAATAAATAAACAAGCGCAAGCATCCACATTACTTTAGGCATATTCGCAATAGCTTTTGCCACATCTACGAATGGTGAAAAGATATTTAGTGGTTTGGCTTTCATTTCTGCAATTTCATCATCGCTTGGAGGAATTTCTGGTGTGGTTTTCATACTCCACCACACACTGGCTATTGAACATATTCCTCCTAAAGTAAATGATGCAAAAACCCAATTAGGAATTTTTCCTGTTTTACCCATAAAGATCAATGGGAAAATAAGCAAAGAAAAATTTGCCAATGTTTGTCCGAATCCTGTGAAAAAACTTTGTGCCTGAAAACCAACTGGCTGCTGTGTAGAATCTAATTTGTCTGCTACAAAAGCTCTGTATGGCTCCATAGCAGTGTTGTTACCTGCATCTAATATCCATAACAAGCCTGCAGCCATCCATAAAGAACTGCTAAATGGAAATGCAAACAATGCAAGGCTGCACATGATAGCACCAATAAAAAAATATGGCTTTCTTCTGCCAAATTTTGGGTGCCAGGTTCTATCACTCAGTGCACCAATAATTGGCTGCACTAATAAACCCGTAAGAGGACCAGCTAAGTTTAGCCAAGGAATTTCATCAGGGCTTGCTCCTAAAAAATCGTAAATAGGATTTACTGCACTTTGTTGTAACCCAAAACTATACTGAATGCCAAAGAATCCAACATTCATATTTATAATTTGCCAAAAACTTAAACGGGGTTTTAGTAAAGACATGCAATCAGTTTAAGGATAAAAGTAAGTTTTTACAAAGATTATATTTGAATGTTATGATGCTCTACAAATACTATGATGCTTGCAAACGTTTGATGTGTGAAAAATTTTTTAGCTAACAGGAGAGAGAAGTATAATTTAGCTTAAATGTTTGAACAACATTATTGAACATACTCACTGCATTACCTTCTGAAATGATAAGCCCCGCATTTGGCGGGGCTTCATTATTTTCATTTTTTACTCTTTACTTTCTTTGTCTTTAACAATTGTAAGGTCTTCTAATAATACTGTAATGGGCATTATGCCTACTTGTAGTACAGCCTTTTTTCCTTTTATTTCTTTTACGATTCCTACCTGCCTGTTCTGTCGCATTTTTACTTTGTCACCAACTTTTACATCTCCTGCTATTTCAATAAACTTTTCATTTAGTTTTTTCTTATGGCTTTGCTGTTGCAGTTTTTCTTTTTGGTTAAAAAGTAAAGCTTGTATCATCTTTACTACAGATTCTTTGTCTTCTGCCTTGCGCCACTCTATCACCATAGCTTTTAGGCGACGCTCCATATCTTTTAAATAATTTATTTTTTCCGCAGAAATTTTATTTTGTTCCTGCATGCGTTCCATTTCCTGCTGGTGAGTTTCCTTTTTTACTACACGCTGCATTTCCTTTTTAAGTGCTTCGTTTTCTTTTAGCAATTCTGCAAGGGTGAGCTTTTCAGCATCAAGCTTTTGTAAATCCTGTTCCGTT
>JANPIF010000110.1:0-3627 GCA_031424845.1 Ferruginibacter sp. | reverse complement strand
GTTTCTCCATCAGAGAACAAGCAGTTTTTCAACTTGCCATCCGCCGTCAAGCGCATGCGGTTGCAGGTGCTGCAAAAAGGTGCCGTCATGGTACTGATGATGGCGAATGAACCTTCGTGGCCGGGAACCATGAAACCTTTTGCTGTATCGTGAGGATCACCTTTTACAGGCAATACAGAAAAGTCTTTTCCAATTTCATCCAGGATCTCCTGGTACGAAAACATTTTATTGCTTGTCCATTTGTTTCCGCTAAAGGGCATAAACTCTATAAACCTTACCTGGATGGGATTGTGCCTGGTCCATTCAATAAAGTCCCTGATCTCGCCATCGTTCAGCCCCTTCATCACTACCACGTTTACTTTTACTATAAACTTTTCCTGCAACAATAATTCAATGTTACTTCTTACCTGGTGGAAAACATCCCGGCGGGTGATGAGCATAAATTTATCTGTCTGCAAGGTGTCAAGGCTGATGTTGACTGTTTTTATACCGGCTTCTTTTAATACAGGCAGCATCTCTGCAATGCGGGTGCCATTGGTGGTCATCACCAGTTCCACCGGTAATTTACCCAAGGCTAAAATGATGGCAGCAGCATCTTTGCGCACCAATGGCTCACCGCCGGTGAGCCTTATCTTTTTTACACCCTGCGCCACAAATATTTTTGCTAGCGCCACAATTTCATCCGTCTGCATGAGCCGGGAAGCAGGAGTGAAGTCGTATTCTTCTTCCGGCATGCAATAAAAGCAGCGAAAGTTGCAGTTGTCGGTAAGCGATATCCGCAGGTAATCATGTACTCTTCCAAAAGAATCTTCAATCATAAAAGCTCAATTAATTTTTTATAATCCTCTTCTGTGTCTATATCCATTTCACCTTTTTCAAAAGAGATGGTCTCTATATCTTCCGGGTAGGTTTTTAATATTGATTTTGCCCCGCTGTCTCCTTTCAGCGCTAGCAGATCGGCAAAATACTTTTTACTGAACAGCACCGGTGTTCCCGCAGTTGCTCCATATTTGGAAGCAACGATGCCTTTAGCAGACAATTGTTGCTGTTGGTATAATTGCTCAAATATTTCCTGGCTGATAAAAGCCTGGTCCGATACCGCAATGATCACTTGTTGTATACCTGGTGATAGCTCAAGGGTTGCCGTTAATCCTGCAGCAACACTGGAACCCATGCCTTCCTGCCAATGATCATTAATGACATAGTTTACTTTGCCATTCATTTGCTTTGCAATTTCATTTTTATAAGCGCCCAATACAACTGTTACTGGGCGAAATGCGGTTTGCAAAGCTGCGTCTAAAACAACCTGCAGCAATGGTTTGTTTTTATAAGCCAAGAGTTGCTTTGGCCTACCCAAACGGCTTGAATTTCCTGCTGCCAGTATAATGATCGCTGTATCCATTAACGGGAATTTACATCCTTGAAATGGATCGGTTGTTTCTTTTCTTTGAGTTGCCCACCACCAGCACCAGACAACACAGCTTTAATCTCTGCAACAATTGATATGGCTATTTCATCAGCCGTTTCCGCTGCAATATCCAAGCCAATAGGCCCGTGAATGCGGCGCTGGTTTTCTAAAGTGTTCTCGCCTAGCTCATCCAGCATCCTGATCAACTTGCTTTTTGGGCCAAGGGTCCCGATGTATGCCGCCTTGGTGGGCAAAAGCAGGCGGAGCAGGTCCAGGTCATAATTGTAATTATGGGTCATCAGCACGAAAGCAGTTTTTTCATCAATTACTACTTGTGGCAATAATTGCGCTGGCTTCGCTATCAAAACTTTGTTGGCCTTGCTAAAACGCTGTGCAGTGGCGTGCGTGGGTCGGCCATCTGCCACCGTAACCTGCCAGCCCAATAAATAGGCAACTTCGGCCAGTGGTTGTGCATCGTTTCCCGCACCGGCAATAACCAATGCAATAGGCGGGCTGATCACTTCTACAAGGGCCTGTATTTTTTCCCCTTCAAATGTAAATGCTGTTGTGGTCGAATTTTTACTTTCCAGCACGGCATTAGCCTTTTCTAAAAGCTGTGCATTAACCACCTGTTGAGCAAAGATGGCGGGGCGGTTTTTTCGCAACAACATGTGCGTACCAATCTGCTTTTTACCTTCCAGCGAATACAAAACCGTCACCACGGCATTTTCCCTTTCACCTTCCAGTTCCTTTAATAAATTTACAGGGTTTATTTCGTGGGCTTCTACAATGGGCTCAAACAAAATATGAACAATACCATTACACCCGAGCTGCACCCCAAGGCTTGCATCATCCTCATCGGTGGTATCGTAAGTAACCAGTTTGTTTTCCTGCTGGTGTATGGCAGCAAGTGCTTTTCTCAAAGCATCGCCTTCCAGGCAGCCGCCGCTGATGGCCCCCGTGATCTGCCCGTCATCAGTAATGAGCATCCTTGCGCCTGGCCTGCGGTAAGAAGAACCTTCTACATTCACCACAGTGGCCAATGCGGCTCTTTTGTTTGCCTTCACTGCCTGCTGGTATGCCTTCAATATGTCTGAAATCTCTTTCATGTAAAACGGTGTTACGGTATATATTTAAGAAATGTAAATGCAGCCGATTGTTCCAACTTCCCGCCCCAATAATGTCAAACACTTTGCACCAGCGCATTTTGTTCATATCGGCTGTTTTCTAACGAAATGTTTTTAAAAGCTTCAACTATTACTCCAGAAATTTTATTAGAGGCAAATTCTGTTGAGCAAATATGCAATGGAAGCAACTCATTAAAAGAAATGTAAATAAGGAATGCTTCATAATTACGAGATGCTGATAAAAGATTTCGTACAACGGGAGTTTGTGAAAAAACCGCACAAAATACACATCCCCAAATATACAAAGGCTGTTAATAGCTAAAACAGCAGATCGATGTTTGCTGCTATAGATGTATGAACTTTATTATTGGTACAAACAGAGAACTGACGCAAATGTCGCTGCTGCAAGACTGGTACGCTGATAACAACTGACGTGTTATTGTCCAGCGGGTTTTCGCTACGAAATCTTTCCATTAGAACAACTCGTTTTCCGAAAACCCCACTAGGACGAAAATTCTTATTTTTTATGTTATGCTAGCTTCTTCCTTTCCCGGGGCCTGCCCTTTATCTGCTTCTTTTTCTTTTTCAATTGCGGGAATAGCGGCCTTAAATATTAACCCCGTATTGGCGGCATGCGTGGCAGCTTCTACCGTGTTATCTACAATTATCATCTCTACTTTATGTTCCAGCATGGACCGGGAAATTTCTACTGCAACTTTTTCTCTGTCTGCAAGTTGTACATCACGAATGTAGATGGCCAAAATTCGCCCGGGAAATTTTGTTACCACTTCCCTGTAAATGGCTGGATCCTCTTGTCCGCTATCGCCCACCAACACAAAATTTAAATGTGGGTATGCTTGCAAAATCTGTTCTATTTCTTTTAGTTTATGCCCCATATGGCCGCCGCCGTCTTCAGGCATTTGGTTCAAGCCAAAATCCCGAAGCAGCAAAGGCCCTTCCGGAATATCGTTTAGATCCAGGAAATCTATGAGGAGATCATACAAATTCCATGGGCTGCTGCTGACATAGAAAAATGGATTGTTTCGTTTTCCATTCCTGCCTAGTTGCAGGGAACGATAGAATTCTGATACA
>JANPIF010000109.1:0-19355 GCA_031424845.1 Ferruginibacter sp. | reverse complement strand
GGGCTTTGTTGTGCAACCTTCCTGCCGTATCAATCAAAATAACATCACTGTTTCTAGATACGCCGCTTACCACCGTATCATACGCTACAGATGCAGGATCACTACCTTGCTCTCGCTTTACAATGGGCACACCTGTACGTTCGCTCCAAATGGTAAGTTGCTCTACGGCAGCAGCTCTAAAAGTATCTGCTGCACCCAATAAAACCGATTTACCCGCATTAGAAAAATTATAGGCTAACTTACCAATTGTAGTTGTTTTACCTACACCATTTACACCAACCACTAAAATTACATGTGGTTTATGCCCGGCAGGTAAATCATAATTTTCGTAAGAAGTATCACCTGGTGCAGCTACCAATAGTGCCTCAATTTCTTGTTTTAAAATACCATTAAGTTCAGCAGTGTTCAGGTATTTATCTTTTGCTACCCGTTTTTCGATATTATCAATAATTTTTACAGTAGTTTCTATGCCCACATCTGCACTTACCAGTGCGTCTTCCAGTTTATCCAATACTTCTTCATCTACTGTACTTTTTCCTGCAATTGCTTTTGTAATTTTCCCAAAAAAACCTTCCCTGGTTTTTTGCAATCCTGCATCAACTGCTTCCTGTTGTTCTTTTTTCTTTCCAAATAATTTATCAAAAAGACCCATACGCTTAATTTTAAAATTCTTGCTACAAAAGTAATTTAAAAAAATACTTCAACTAAAAAAGCCATCCCTACAATATAGAGACAGCTTTTAAAATATATTAATCAGGATATAATCTTATTGAGCTAAATGCTCCTGAATTTTATCTTTGTGTACGATTGACTCCTTAAAAGTGTAAGCACCGGTTTTAGCACTACGTACAGTACGTATTACTTTAGTCCAGTTCTTTGCATCTTGTGCTGCCTTACTATCTTTAATTTTAGCGTTTTTTGATGCTGCTTTTGCCATTGTTGTTTAATTTATATGTTTGTTAATTTCAATCTTATATAATAGTTATGGTGAATAACTAATTATAAAGATTACTTAATTTCTTTGTGTACGGTAACTTTCTTAAGGATTGGATTGAATTTCTTCAACTCTAAACGCTCAGTAGTATTTTTCTTGTTTTTAGTAGTTATATAACGACTTGTACCCGGTTGCCCGCTTGTTTTGTGCTCTGTACATTCCATTATAACCTGTACTCTGTTGCCTTTCTTTGCCATTTTGATAATTTGAAATTTGGTGTTTAATTTCTGACAATGTCATCAGAAACCTAAAAACCTTTATTACTTATTAATGATTTTAGATTTTAGAACCTGCTGCACGCATAGCCTTTACGGTAGCATACAATCCGTTCTTATTTATTGTGCGAATAGCTTCAGAAGAAATCTTCATAGTTATCCATTTATCTTCTTCTGCAAGAAAATAACGCTTAGTTTGCAAATTTGGTAGAAACCTGCGCTTTGTTTTTATATTGGAGTGAGATACCTTATTACCTGTAATTGGTCTCTTTCCTGTAAGTTCACATACTCGTGCCATTGTCCTTAAATTTTGGACGGCAAAAGTAATGATTTTTATTTTATAAACTAGCTATATGTAGATTTATTTTTGGAATTTGTTGGAATGAGAAGAATTGACCATGGACAACGGACGAAAATGACGACGGACAACGGATGACGGACCACGGTAAATTCGCAACTTTCATAACTCTTTTTACCCTGCGAAATCTAAAATTATAAGTGTCCACTCCACCCGCAATTCTGCGGAAAACACTACCCACTACCTACTACCTACTGCCTACTTACCACTGCCCACTTACCACTTCCCCAATGCCCACTTACCTCTTTCCCCTCATCAACCTAAACATTTGCAATACAATAGCTAATAATATTAAAAGCACACCCCAATAAAACTCACTGTGAAACGATTCTCCTTCACCAAAAAAAATGAATGCCAATATAATTCCATATAAAGGTTCTAAATTATACATGAGGTTACAGGTAAAAGCTGAAATTTTTCTTAATGCCTTCAATTGTAAATCAAAACAAAGCACAGTACAGAGAATGGCCAGTATGAGCAACCATCCCACATCAGAAAATGTAGGAATATAATAAGCAGCAGGTGACATTTTTAAATACAAGGGAAGTAATAATGATAGTATCAACAAACCTCCCCCAAGTTCATAAAAAGTAAGGGTACGTGGAGAAAACTCTTTTATCAATTGTTTATTTAGCATGGGGAAAATAGCCGCTCCCAAAGCAGCAAGTATCCCATAAGCAATTCCTATTTTAAACTGGGGATGAAAATCGAATATGATATAAATACCAGCAATTGCCAATAAACCAAGAAACAATTCTGCAAAAACAATTTTTTTTCTAAACAAAAGTGGTTCCAGCAAAGCTGAGAAAAAACCTGCAGAACTAAGACAAACCAATGCAACTGATATATTGCCATATTTTACACTACCATAAAATGTTACCCAATGAAAAGCAATGATTCCTCCTACGCCAGCCATTCTAAGCAAATCTTTTGCAGGGTATTTTTTAAACTCCTTTTTGTAGAATAACATAGCTGCAAGTACTATCACAGTAATAAGCAACCTATACCAAACCAACAACCCTTCATTTAATGATATCAGCCTACCAAGCACTGCAGTAAAGCCTGCAAGAAAAACTGCAATTTGTAACTGTATAAAGGCTTTTTTCATTTTGTAAAACAAAGATAGTAGCATTAGCTATTTTGGAATGCCCACTTATCATATAAAAAGACTTAATCTTATTGAAATCCAATTTGAGTTTGTTTAATTTAATTTTTAAATCCAAATCATTTCCCACCCAAAAAATTTTACAAAAAAGCCTTCCACGCTTTCAGCCACGGGCAAACATCCCTATATTTGCGACCTTATAACTAACTACTATAAAATGAATTTTAAACGCATTAACGATATTACCGGATGGGTAATTTGCATCATTGCATGCTCAGTGTATATTTTAACAATGGAAAAAAACGGCAGTCTTTGGGATTGTGGCGAGTTTGCATCCAGTGCATATAAATTGCAAATACCACACTCACCCGGAGCTCCTTTTTTTGTGTTAATAGGCAGACTTTTTATGGCGCCATTTGGCCCAGCAAACGCTGCTACGGGTATTAATCTCATGAGTGCACTTGCGAGTGGCTTTACCATTCTATTTTTATTTTGGACGATCACACATCTTGCCAAAAAATTATTTATAAAAACCAATCAGGTTATTAGCAATGGCAACATGATAGCCATTATAGCTGCAGGTGTTGTAGGCGCATTGGCTTATACATTTTCCGATACATTTTGGTACGATGCGGTAGAAAGTGAAGTTTATGCGCTCTCTTCTTTTTTTACAGCACTTATTTTTTGGTTGATGCTTAAATGGGAAAATGAAGTTACTGCAGAGCATATTGCAGGCATAAAAGGCCATTTCACAAAAGCAGATAGATATATAGTTGTAATATTTTTCTTGATGGGATTATCCATAGGTGTGCATTTGTTAAACCTATTAACCATACCGGCTTTATCAATGATATATTTTTATAAAAGATATACTGTTACGCCATGGAAAACTTTTTTTGCTTTTATTGTAAGTATTATTATTACTGGCCTTGCACAAAAAGCATTGATACAATGGACAGTAAAAGGAGCAGGATCTTTTGATGTATTATTTGTAAACAGTTTTGGATTACCATTCTTTTCGGGCTTTGCATTTTTCTTTTTAATGATTGCTGCATTGGTTTGGTTTGGGTTGAGAATAGCCCACAAAAACAATTGGAATTTATTAAAGTTAGGCATGTGGTGTTTTTTGTTTATTACCCTTGGCTGTTTTGCATCTTACTCTACCACGCTGGTAAGAAGTAATGCAAACGTAGCGGTAGATATGAATGAGGTAGATAACCCTGTAAACCTGATGAGCTATGTATCTCGTGAGCAATATGGAGACTGGCCGATTTTATTTGGCCAAGATTTTACAGCTCAAATACAAGATTCGAAAGTAACGGAAACTTATATAAAGGCCGGTGATAAATACGAAAAGGAAGGAAGAAAAGTGGAGTATGTTTATGCGCCCGAAGACAAACACTTTTTCCCAAGAATGTGGGACCAGAGCAATGATCAAGGCAGAGCAGATTATTATGCAAACTTTGCAGGCATAGGCAAGAATAAAGATGGCACATTTGAAAGAGCCCCAACTATGGGAGAAAATATTTCTTTCTTTATGGGTTACCAAATCAATTGGATGTACATGCGCTATTTTTTATGGAATTTTGCTGGTAAGCAAAACGATGTACAGGGTGTAGAAATGAGTAATGTACGTGATGGTAACTGGAAAACAGGTATAGGCTTTTTAGATGCTATAAGGCTTGGAGACCAAAGTAAAATGCCAGATAGTGTAAAGAATAACAAGGCAAATAACAAGTTGTTTTTCTTACCATTCATATTGGGTATTTTAGGCTTGGTTTATCAAATTAAAAATGATAAAAGAGATGCGCTTGTTGTAGGTTTATTTTTCTTTTTTACAGGAATAGCCATTTCACTTTATTTTAATATGGCTGGTAATCAGCCAAGAGAAAGAGATTATGCTTTTGTAGGCTCTTTTTATGTGTTTGCAATCTGGATTGGGCTTGGGGTTTTATTTGTAAAAGATTTATTAACGCCCGCTTTAAAAAATGTAAAAAATGCTTCTATTGCTGCAGGTATTCTGTGCTTGCTTGCCGTTCCGGTGTTAATGGCATCACAAGAATGGGATGACCATGATAGGAGTGAAAAAACAATGGCGCCAGATCTTGCAACTGATTACCTGGAAAGTTGCGCACCAAATGCAATTCTCTTCACCTTTGGTGATAATGATACTTATCCTTTGTGGTATGCGCAGGAAGTACTTGGCGTAAGACCGGATATTCGTGTGATGAATACAAGCTTGCTTGGTACTGATTGGTACATAAATCAATTACGTTATAAGGTAAATAATAGCGATCCTGTAGATGTTATTTGGTCAGCTGAACAGATTAGAGGATCAAACAGAGATGTTGTTTACAACTCACCAATGCCAGGTGTAGATCCTAATCAATACATGGATTTGTATGGGATGATGAAAGATTTTGCAGGAAGCGATGATCCACAGAAAACCCAACAGGGAAGAGATGGAAATACTATGAATGTTTTTCCCAGCAAAAAAGTTTTTATACCGGTAGATGCTTCCTTAGTAAAACAAAACGGAACTGTAAATACAACAGATTCTGTAGTTGCAGCTATGCAATTTGAAATACCTAAAAACTATTTATATAAAAATGATGCGGCAATTTTAAACATCATTGCGGCTAACAAATGGAAGCGTCCTATCTATTTTACATCTCCTTATGGCGAACTTGGTTTTCAATCATTCCTGCGTCAAGATGGTCTGTCGTACAGATTAGTTCCTGTTGCAAATGGCGAAGTAAACAAAGATTGGGTGATGGATAAGATGATGAACAAATTTGTGTTTGGTGGTGCGCAAAAAAATGGGGTTTATTATGATGAAGAAAACAGAAGACATTTAAATTCTATTCGTTTGGCATATGCACAAGCTGCACGTAATTTAGCAGAAGGTGGAAGAAAAGAGGATGCAAAAAAATTGTTGAACAAATGTGATAAAGGTATTTTAGAAACCAATATGCCTTATGGAATGGTTAGCCGTCAACAACAGCAGAATCAAATATCACTACAATTTTATATCGCTGCTTCCATAGCGGGAGATTCAGCATTAGCAAATAAAGTATATACAGCATTAAGAAAAGATATGGAACAGCAGGCAGCTTATTATGAAAGTTTATCAGATAATAAGCGTGAAGCAATGAGGTACGAAGAAGAAAGAAATAGCCAATTAATGGGAGGCTTACTTCAAATGGAACAGCAATTTAAAAATCCACAACCGCCAGTTGTAGAAAACCCTGCTACCATTCAAACACAGCCTGTACAGGGGAATAAGGATTCTCAGAGATAAAATTTAATGAGTTTATATTTTGAAGAATTATCTATAAAATACATTAGCCAAAAGCAGGTATTTTATAGATAATTTTTTTTGTACCATGTTGCAGGTATATTTTTACAAAAGAAAATTAAATAAGAAATGAATGCTTTTATAGAAGAATTACAATGGAGAGGAATGTTGCAGGATATCATGCCTGGCACTGCGGAGCAACTTAATAAAGAAATGACAGCAGGTTATGTGGGTTTTGACCCTACGGCAGACAGTTTGCATATTGGGAGTCTTGTGCCAATTTTATTACTCGTGCATTTACAAAAGGCCGGACACAAACCAGTTGCCTTGGTAGGTGGTGCTACCGGCATGGTAGGCGACCCAAGTGGTAAAAGCGAAGAGCGAAATATGTTAAGCGAGGAAGTGCTTAATAAAAATGTAGAAGGAATAAAAAAGCAACTTCAACAATTTCTAGATTTTAATACTACATCTGCCCATGGCGCAGTTATGGTAAATAATTACGATTGGTTTAAGGGCATTTCATTTTTAGAATTTATTCGTGATGCAGGCAAACATATTACGGTGAATTATATGATGGCAAAAGACAGTGTAAAGAAAAGATTGGAAGGAGAAAATGGTATGTCGTTTACAGAATTTACTTACCAATTAGTTCAGGGCTATGACTTTTACTGGTTGTATAAAAATATGAATTGTAAGCTGCAAATGGGTGGTAGCGACCAATGGGGCAATATTGTAACCGGTACAGAATTGATTCGTAAAAAAGATGGCGGTGAGGCATTTGCTTTTACGTGTCCACTCATAAAAAAAGCTGATGGTACAAAATTTGGCAAATCGGAGCAGGGTAATGTTTGGCTGGATGCAGAAAAAACTTCGCCTTATTTATTTTACCAGTTTTGGTTAAATGCCTCTGATGAAGATGCAGCAAATTGGATTAAAATTTTTACTTTTTTACCAAAGGAAGAAATACAAAACCTTACAGAGACTCATAAATTAGATGCCGGCAAAAGACAACTACAAAAAAAACTAGCAGAAGAATTAACCATTTTTGTACACGGCAAAGAGGAATATTTAAAAGCATTAGAAACAACTGAAAAGTTGTTTGCTGCGCAAAATGCATCGGCAGAAAGTTTATCAGAAGATGAACTTAAGAACATAGAAGGGATAACAAAAACCATGATTGAAAGAACCCTCTTTGTTGAAGGGATAGATGTAGCCACCATGTTTACGGATGCAGGTATTTTTGCCAGCAAAGGAGATGCAAAAAAAATGATCATGAGCGGCGGGGTAAGTATAAATAGAAAAAAAATACATGATCCTAAACTAATACCCACCGAAGATTTGTTACTGCACCATAAATTTTTATTGGTACAAAAAGGAAAGAAAAATTATTACTTGATTACGGTGGAATAGAAAAAAACTTTTGAAAAAAAATCAAGAGTTTTTAAATTTTTGTTGTTGAAAATGTGTATGCTGCCATGAATACCTTCCTTGGTTCAATAGATGAGTTTTACTACTTTTTTGTACGTCATTTTATTGATTCAATTTGTGTAACCTTTCTCTCAGGGCTTTAAAAAATTTATATCTTTCCTTTTCACCTGTTTCGCTAATTAAAACAGATCGGCTAACCAGATTATGGAAATTATTGAATGCTTTTTCTGTAAATTTTTTATCTGAAGTGCTGATGTATTTTAGAACGATATGATTAATAAATACCATTTTAGATTCATCAAGGCTCACTAAAATACTGTTGTTCCCCAGGATAATTTCGTTTATGTAAAATTTTAATGGTGATTTGTGCCCGACATCTCCAACTCCAGGCATAAACTTTCTTCCTTTTTCCACCTGTTTTTGCAAATGAACTAATGTGGCATCAAAGCTATCCACAACTGTATTTAGGTCTTTGGTTGTTTCAAAAATACCTGCATCACGGTAATATTCAATTTGTAAGATGGTACTGTTTATACTTTCATAATTCCAAAGCTCGGTAGATGGAATATCATTATAGCTGTTTAGTATTTTTTGACCTTGCTCAAAATATTCAGTAACATCAAAATCCGTTAAATTAAAATTTCGATTTTCTAACTCAGGTTGATTTAAAATACTCTTGCTCCAGAAAAATGATTTAAAAGCAGCCAATTCTTTAAAATAAAAAAAATGAAAAACTGGAACATCTTTGCTGAGATACCGCAGCTCTTTTGTATTAAAGCTTTTGAAATGTTGTAACTGCTCTATAAGTCCCTGCAAATATTGATTAAAATTTATAATATTGCCGTTAGCCTCAAGATCGGTAAACAAAACTTTATTACTATGAAGTTGTAAAACCTGGTCTAGCGATATATTGAAATGTTCACAAATTACTTTTAGTTCGTTTAGCGATATTGGCTTTTCTCCCCTTATTCTGCGGTACACACTGTCGTAACTGATATTGAGTAAGTCAGCCAACGCATCTGCCATCGCAACGTGTGATGGTAACGACCCTTTAATATGATTAAATAACTCTTTTTGCAGGTTGGAGTCTGTCATAATAATTAAATATAAGGACTTTTCGTAATCCTATAAATTTTATTACGGAAACATGCAACTGCTTATAATCGCAAATAAAAATCCAGCAAGTAATCATTCCATCCTTCTTCGTAACACAGTTTAATAAGGCTAATTCCTTCAAAACATAAATGACCTGTCAGTATCCATTTTTAAGCAGGCTTTTCTCCATCTACTTTTAATGTTTGAAACATAATTATCAATCACAGAAATAAATTGTATGAAAAGTTTATTAATAACAACGATTGCTTTTCTAACTATATTTAATTCAGTAGGTCAAAATTTAATGGAAAATCCACTGCAGGAAAATAATAAAGAAAAGCGCTTAAATATTTATGTTATTTCAAAAAATAATAAATTTGAATTGTTACCATTTACTGTTACAGTAAGGGCGTTTGTAAAAAGCATTTTTAGTAGAAAGAGAATGCGGGTAATAGTAGCTTCCAAAAGTGAACTTGCTGCCGCTAAAATTGAAAAATTATTAAAAAAGGAAAACGCAATAATCGGCAACCTTTGGTTTGATTCTCATGATCTTTATGTTCAAGGCTTCTCTTCCTTTAGCATTGGTACAGATAATTTTAATTTTAAAAACATTGATGATACAAGCCACAATTTTCACCTTAGAAAAATTGCATTGTTTGTAGATGAGAAAACAAAAGTGGGAATTGGTTCCTGTTATGGAGGTGCAACATTTACCCATCCAGGCTCTGCACTTGTTCAAAGCGGACCTATGAATGGCGATTTATTAATGAAAGGAATGGGGAAAATTTTTTAAGGGGTGTACCATTTATGCCAGTGCCAGCTGGGTGATGATGAAACCTGGAATCTTTTCAGATAATTTTGGATTTGCGGGTTATCCATTAGGAAAAAAATACAAACAAGTTTATTGGAAACCTGTTTGGGAACATTTAGGAGAATGGTCATCCTATTCAACAAAAGACAATCAAATTAGAAATATAAACACCGTGGCACTTTCCAATATAGGAGAAATAAAGGTAAGGGTAAGAAGCTATCTAAGCTTGACAAAGGCTATTAGAAAACAAGATAAAGTAATGATAGAAGTGAATCAAAAATTTAAAAATATCAATTAAATATTTTCAACTTTAAAAAATGAAAAATGAAACAGCTACTGATCATTTTAAGCGTTTGTTTTTTTACTGTATCGGTAAGATCACAGAGTCATAACAAAAAATTTTACCAAAGTATTGCGGTTTATAATACTCAAAATGCATTGCCATTTAGCAGGTTTGCAGGCTTGTTTAAAGAAATTTTGCACCCAGGTATAGAAGTTGCTGCAGGCAAAAATTTTTCATCTAAGCCACACCATGATTATTTTGTAGAGTTGAAAGCGGGTTATTTTTTTCACCGATTTGTACAACATGGTATACCTGTGTATTTAAATATTGGTTACAGGTACAAAACATTGAGCGGCTTATATGGAGAAACTTCCTTAGGTGCGGGGTACTTACATTCAATACCGGCCACAGAAAAATTTAAACTTGATGATGATGGAGTGTATAAAAATAATAAAGGCATTGGTCGCATGCAGGCTATGGCTGCTATTACAATCGGTATAGGATATACCATACATAAAGCTGGTAGAAAACCTGTAAACATTTTTTCAAATTATCAACAACGCTTACAAATGCCTTTTGTAAAATCATACGTACCGCTACTTCCTTATAGCAGTTTGATGATTGGGTTGAGCAGGCCTTTTGGTAAAAAAAATGTAACTAACTCTTTAAAATAATTTTATGAAAAATATATTCTATTTATGTTTCATTGTTGTATTGACTTGTTATTCATGCCGCAAATCACAAATTGGAGAAACAAAAAGTTTTGGCCAGGAATGTCCATGGGCTGATACAAGCGACCGTCACCCACAAAATGTTGCATTAAATGTATTGCTGGATAAATACAAACGAAAAGGGTTGCCCGGCATTTCGTTGTTATTGAAAGATAATAATGGCACCTGGATTGGTGCAGCAGGTAAGGCTGATATAAAAAACAATGTTGACTTTGTGCCTGGCACTATTTCAAAAGCAGCAAGCATTACCAAGTTGTTTATTGGTACGTTGGTTTTTAAATTAATTGAAGATTCTGTAAGTAGCAATCTTGGATACCGCTCATTATACCTGCCAATAGCTACATGGATTCCGCAAAGCATTACAAATAATTTACCAAATGGTAATATGATTACACTGGCACAATTATTAAAACATGAAACCGGAATACCAGATGTAATTGAACAGGATGCTTTTTATTTAGCGGTTTTAAATAATCCAAATAAAAAATGGACACAAGAGGAGTTGTTAAAATTCATTTACAATAAGCCAGCACTTTTTAATCCAGGCGACACAGCCATTTACTCAAATACCAACACTATCTTGGTAACAATGATTATAGAAGCTGCTACAGGAAAGCAACATGCAGAACTTTTACACCAAAAAATATTACAGCCGCTGGGGCTTACGAATACCTATTACCAACCAACAGATGTGCTTCCAAATTCCGTTGCCCAGGGTTACTTTGACCTCTACAATAATAACACATTAATTAATGTGTCAAACATTGTTACGGGAAGTGGCAATGGCTACGGAGGTATCTATTCTAATATTTTTGACCTGTATAAATTTATTGATGTCCTCTTATTGAGAAAAACTTTTCTAAGCGCTAAATCTTTAACCTTGATGCAGACCTATGGTAAGAGCGATGGCATAAACAGATATGGTTATGCCATTATGCAAAAATTTATTGCCCGTGGTATTAATGCTGGCATTGGGCATTCAGGCAGGGATTTAGGTTATACGGCAAACCTTTTCTTTTTTCCTAATAAATATGTCACCCATATTTTCTTTGTTAATTATGGTACGGATGCAAAATCAAATTTACGGCAGGTGTTCTACGATTTTCAGGAAGAACTTTTAAACCTAACACTATAAAAACTTAGCTTTTTGTTTCTCTACTTCTATTGACATAATACCTATCATCAAATATCCAGAAGAGCTTTGTGAGAGGAGATATCAAAGAAATAAATAATGAAGGTCAACAATTTTCAAAATATTGAACTGAACTACAAGAAATAAAACGGCTATCTCAATCAAAGGAGATAGCCAATTCTTTTTTGTGTCAACTTAATTAAATGCCTCTGCATTTCTAATACCTATTATGCGTCAGTTTATACTTTATTTCTTCTTCAGGTTGGTCCTCTACTTTTCTGCTGGTAACTGCCCCTTCAAAAACTTCGGGAATAAAAATTCTTTCAATAGCCAGGTATCCATTTCCTTTTTCCAGAAAATGTACTTTCATGTTTTCAATACTTATTGGGCACCCATCAGGTATATCGGCAATGTTGCTGTGACGAATATCATGGCCATCTAATATTACTACAAGTCCGCTCCCAATGGCTTCCATCTTATTTCCGTCTATTATTAAGAAGCCGGTATCTTCTCCTAAACCTATACCAATGCAAGATGGGTTTGCAGATACAGCCTGAGCCAATCTTCCAAAACGACCACGTTTTTCAAAATGAGAATCAAAAATAACATCATCCATAAAACCCAGACCAGTGGTAATTTTTACTTCCCCTTTTAAATGTGCTTTAGCTGCATTACCTTCATAAATCATGGTATTACTCATAGCCATAGCTCCTGCAGATGTGCCCGCTACTAAAAAAGTTTCTTCGTCGTGATATCTTTTTAAAACTATTTGTAAAAACTCCGTACCACCAAAAGTACTTGTAAGTCTAAGTTGGTTTCCACCGCTAAACATAATAGCATCGCATCTTTTAAGCCTATCTATATATTCCTGTTTCATTGCATCTGCACGGTTACGAATGTGCATAAGACCAATATCTTTACAGCCAATTTTACCAAAAGCATTTGTGTAATTATCACCAACTTCCAGCGGTATCATACTTGCAGTTGTAACCACTTCTATTCTTTTGTGGTGCCCGCCAATTTCTTCCACAATTCTGCGAAGAATACCCAGTTCAAAAAAATTGAGATTGTTGCGGTTTATTTGTCCTGTTTCCAGATCTGTCCCTTTATCTTCTGCCCCGCCTATAGCAAGTAGTTTTCCTTTAGCAAATTGCATGCACGCTTGTATTGTGGTTAATACAAATTTAACGCAAACTCTTACACATTATTTTATTGTTATCAACGTAATGTGAATATTTATGAAAATTTTGGTTAAAAATTATGATTTAATGATCTAAAATCCGGGGATGATTTTATCATCACAAGTGGGATATTCTTAAAATTTCAAAGTTCTTACATGTGTCTGAGTTTCGCACAATGTTTAAAATACTTTAATGACCGTACTGCCGAAAACAACTCCGAACGAGCGCAACTTTGTTCTCCTTTATTTAATTTTTGATTTTATCTCTTGCAATTTTAACAAGGCTTCTACAGGCGTGAGGCGATTAATATCTACCGTTTCTAGAATATTTCTTATTTCTTCAAAAGTTATAGAGTGTGCATCAAAAATGTTTAATTGCATTTTGGGCATGGCAATTTCCTTCACTTTTTGTTTCATATCCGGAGAATGCACGGTTCCTTTTTCAGGTTCAGTTTCATTCTTTTTTTCGAGCAGCAATAATATTTCGTTTGCCCTATCAATGAGTACCGGTGGCATACCAGCCATACGGGCTACATGAATACCAAAACTATGTACACTGCCGCCTGCCGCCAATTTGCGCAGGAATATTATTTTATTACCTGCTTCTTTATTGGTGATGTGATAATTTTTTATTCGGTCAAATTTATTTTCCAGTTCATTTAATTCGTGATAGTGTGTTGCAAACAATGTTTTGGGTGCATGAGGCGAATTGTGAATAAATTCTGCAATGCTCCAAGCAATAGAAATACCATCGTAGGTGGAGGTTCCCCTGCCAATTTCATCCAACAAAATCAAACTGCGTGCAGTTAAATTATTTATGATACTCGCCGTTTCATTCATTTCTACCATAAACGTGCTCTCACCACCGGTAATGTTATCTGAGGCTCCAACTCTTGTAAATATTTTATCTGTCAATGGTATTTTTGCAGAAGACGCAGGAACAAAACTTCCCATGTGAGCCATTAATGTAATAAGGGCGGTCTGCCTAAGTATTGCACTTTTCCCACTCATATTTGGTCCGGTGAGAATGATGAGTTGATTAGTGGTATTATCCAAAAAAATATCGTTGCTAATGTATGATTCGCCTAAAGGTATATTTCGCTCAATAACTGGATGTCTACTGTCTTTCAAATCCATTTCGAAACCATCATGCAACAACGGTTTTTTATAATTATAAGCTAATGCATTATTAGCAAAACAACCTAAGCAATCCAGTACCGCCATAACATGTCCGTTTACTTGCATTGGCGCAATATAATCCTGCAGTTCATTCAACAACTCCTGAAACAACTGCTGTTCAATCTGAAAAATTTTATCTTCTGCACCTACTATTTTTTCTTCATAAATTTTTAACTCCGGTGTAATGTATCGCTCTGCATTGGCAAGTGTTTGTTTGCGTATCCATGTTTCTGGTACTTTTGGTTTGTGCAGATTTGTTACTTCCAAATAGTAACCAAAAACATTATTAAAACTTATTTTTAATGAAGAAATACCTGTTGCCAATGCTTCTTTTTGTTGCAACTCCAGCAAATAATTTTTACCACCGCTGGCTATTTTTCTAAGCTCATCTAATTCTTCGTTAATACCGCTAGCAATTAAACCTCCTTTATTTGCAGCAGCCGGTGGATTTTCGGTGATTTCTTTTATAATTTTTTGTAAGATGTAGTTGCAGCTGTTTAAAGAATCACCCAGCCTTTTTAAATATTCGTTGCTAGATGCTTCACATATCTTTTTTATTTCTTCGGTTTGCTGCAGGCCTTTCGCCACCTGCAAAACTTCTCGTGGATTTATCTTTTTAAGCGGTACTTTGGCTGCCAGTCTTTCTACGTCGCCGGCAAGCTTAATATGTTTGCTTATTTGCAAACGTATATCTGTTTCTTTAATAAAAAATTCAACTGCATTTAGCCGTTCATTTATTCTTGCAATATCATTTAAAGGCATCAGCATCCACCGCTTTATTAACCGTGCGCCCATTGGCGAAACGGTATTGTTGAGCGTTTTAAAAAGGCTGCTGCTTTCATTGTTGCTGATCAACTCCAAATTTCTGATGGTAAACCTATCCATCCATAAATGCTCTTCTTTATTTATTCTTTGAAGCGAAGTAATATGTTGCAGGTTGGGGTGTTCTGTATCTTTTAAATAATGCAAAATAGCACCGGCGGCAATAATACCGGCATGCATACCGTCGGCACCAAAACCTTTCAAACTATGCGTTTCAAAATGTTTAAGTAAAATTTCTGTTGCATATACATCAGCAAAAATCCATTCATCTAATGTGTAAGTAAAAAAAGAATTACCATAGGTTTCTTTAAAAAATTTTTGTTTGTTTCTTTGAAAAATAACTTCTGCCGGTTGTAAACTCTGTAGCAATTTATCTGTGTATTCCTTATCCCCTTCCGCAATAAAAAATTCACCTGTAGAAATATCCAAAAACGAAATACCGGTAACATCATCTGTTATGTGCAATGCTGCTAAAAAATTATTGGTGTTATGCTCCAGCAATTTATCACTTGTAGCTACGCCTGGGGTAACCAGTTCGGTAACACCTCTTTTTACAATTCCTTTAGCCATTTTGGGGTCTTCCAACTGGTCGCAAATCGCCACACGATAACCCGCTTTTACGAGTTTATGTAAGTATGTATCCAATGCATGGTGAGGAAAACCTGCAAGCTCCGCCGATGCTGCATTGGCGCCGTTCCTTTTGGTTAATGTAATCCCTAAAACCTGAGAAGTAATTATTGCATCTTGGCCAAAAGTTTCATAAAAATCTCCTACACGAAAAAGCAAAATAGCATCAGGATATTTGGCCTTGATGGCATTGTGTTGAATCATTAAGGGTGTTTCAGATGCAGATTTAGCCATGGGCGACAAAAATATTGATTTTGTATTTGTTTAACGATTAGTTTATAAACAGTTTATCATCAATTTACATTAACATTATTTTGAGAGACTGCCTTTAAACGAGTTTCATCAGCCACAGTCTATCACTTATCTTTGCATTTCTTAAAAACAAAAAAATTATAATGAAGAAAGTATATACCCTTTTGATGATGATGGTGGTTGGAATTTTTACTATCAACGCTCAGGTTCCTAAAGGAATGGGCAAAAGTGACCCTGATGCTAAAAAAATATTGGACGCTGTAAGCGCTAAGTTTAAAACCTTTAAAACTGTACAAGGCAAGTTTTCTTTAAAAGTTGAAAATGGTGCAGGTAAAACACTCGGTACAAAAACAGGTACCGTTTATATGAAAGGTACCAAGTATAGAATAAGCGTAACAGGGCAGGAAATTTTTTCTGATGGCAGCAATATCTGGACTCTCGATAAAGCATCTAAAGAAGTTACGATCAGCAAAATTGACCCTTCTGCAAATAGCTTAACACCTCAAAAATTATTTACCAATTTTTATGATAAAGATTTTTTGTATAAGCTGAACGCTTCAACAAAATCAGTGAAAGAAATTGAATTAACGCCTACTGATAAAACAAAACCTTTCTTTAAAATTCTATTATATGTAGATAAAAATTCTATTACATCTACTAAACTGTTTGAAAAAACAGGTAATAAATACACATATAGTACCACTAGCCTAATACCAAATGCAAACGTATCTGATGCTACTTTTGTGTATGATGCAAAATTATACCCCGGTGTAGAAGTGGTTGATTTAAGATAAAAATATTTATTTTTTATAATGTAAAAAGGATGTTTCTTAAAAAGGGACATCCTTTTTTTGTGAATAAAAGAGCAGTACTACAAATCCTTTTTACTATATCTTTATATCATAAAATTTACAATAAACCATTCCTGTTTTATGAAAAAATGTTTACCCGTTTTTCTGCTCGCATTTATTGCGTTTTTTTCTGCCCACTCTCAAAGACTTTTAAGCTGGTCACCGGAGTTTCCTCAAGAAAATTCCAACTTAAGTTTTACCATTGATTGTGCGAAAGGTAACCAAGGGCTTTTCAATTTTGAGGGAGGAAATTCTTCCAATATTTATGTTCATGTAGGGGTGCTTACTAATTTAAGTACAGGTCCATCTGATTGGAAGTATGTAAAATTTACATGGGCTACTACGCCTCCACTTGCAAATGCAACGCCTCTAAGTGGCAATAAATATATTTACACATTAAAAGACCTTGCAAATAATCCCACCAGTATTCGCAATTTTTTTGGTGTACCTGCAGGTGAATCAATTTTAAAAGTAAATATCATTTTTAGGAATGCTACTGGTGCTTTAAAGCAGGTAAACTCTGATGTGAGTGATATGTATTTGCCAGTTTATGCAGCAGGCCAATTTCATGTAAGAATGAATTTGCCGCCATTTGAGCCAAGATATATTCCTTATGCGGAACCAATTAGTGTACCTGTTGGTGGATCAGTAAATATATCAGGTGTAGCTTCTAACAATGCTGCGCTTACTTTAAAACTAAATGGCACAACGGTTAATACCGCTGCCGCTGCTACCAGCATTTCTGCTACTACCACAGTATCGGTTGCATGCGAACAAAAAATAATGTTTGAAGGAAATGATGGTACTGGGTTAAAAAAAGATTCATTTTCTTTTTATGTAACACCTACGCAAACGATTGCGCCTTTGCCTGCAGGTGCGGTGGAGGGTATTAACTATTTACCGGGGAATACATCTGCTACGCTGGTATTGTATGCACCCAACAAAACAAGTGTAAATGTTATTGGAGAATTTAATAACTGGGCAACTACCTGTAGTGGCCAAATGAATAAAACACCTGATGGAAATTATTACTGGACAACTATTACCGGACTTACACTAGGAACTGAATATGCTTACCAATACCTGGTAGATAATACCATAAAAATAGCAGACCCTTACACCCAAAAAGTGTTGGACCAGGACAATGATCCTTTTATAACAAGTGTAACATATCCTAACCTAAAACCTTACCCAACAGGGCTTACTACAGGCTTGGTAAGCATATTACAAACTGCAGAACCTGCTTATACCTGGGTAGTTCCCAATTTTACAAAACCAGATAAAAGAAACTTAATTACGTATGAATTATTGATTAGAGATTTTACAGCCCAACATAGTTACCAATCGTTAATTGATTCATTACAATACTTAAAAAACATTGGTATAAATGCTATTGAATTAATGCCTATTAATGAATTTGATGGAAACGAAAGCTGGGGATATAATCCTGCATTTTATTTTGCGCCCGATAAATATTATGGTACAAAAAACAAACTGAAAGAATTTATTGATAAATGTCACCAAAATGGTATTGCCGTAATATTGGATGTTGTGTATAATCATTGCACAGGCAATGCACCCCAAGCAAAACTTTACTGGAACAGTTCAACAAATGCACCCGCTGCTAACAATCCCTGGTTAAATGTTGCAGCAACTCATCCATACAATGTATTTAATGATTTTAACCACAACTCTACCGCTACAAAATATCTGGTTACACGTTCTTTAAACTTTTGGTTGGATGAATATAAAGTAGATGGGTTTCGATTTGACCTTGCAAAAGGTTTTTCTCAAACCATTACTAATACTACTACAGTAGAAAATTATGACCCAGCTAGGGTGGCCAATTTAAAATACTATTATGATAATGTAGTACCGGCTCATCCAAATACTTACATGATTTTAGAATTTTTAGGGTCTCTTCCAAACCAGGAAGAGCAGGAATATGTGACACATGGTTTTATGCCATGGGGAAATATCAATGCCCGATATAATCAATGCACCATGGGTTTTGCAAGCAATTCAGATATTTCACCGGTGGTACATAATTCTTCTCAAAGACTTTTTTCAAGTCCCTTTTTAATGGGTTATATGCAAAGCCACGATGAAGAAAGAACTATGTATAAAAATTTACAATTTGGTAATAGCAATGGTTCTTATGATGTTAAGAATTTAAACACCGCTTTAGCTAGAGAAGAGGCTGCTGCTGCAGTTTTCTTTACTGTTCCTGGACCAAAGATGATTTGGCAATTTGAAGAAAGAGGATATGATACTACCATTTTCTTTGGAGGATCAAACGTTGCTAACAAGCCGCCACTTTGGAATTATATGGATAATCCTAATAGAAGAAAATTATACGACGCTTACAAAAGTATAATAGATTTTAGATTGGGTAACCCAGCAATATTTAACAACCCGGTTTTTACCTACAATTTTTTTGATGGTGGCGGACTGGTAAAACTATTTCAAATTGCTGATCCAAATGCTGCGGGAAAGAAAGTGACCGTTATTGCTAATATGGATGTGGTTCCACAAACCAGGACTGTTACTTTTCAAGGTACGGGCAACTGGACTAATTATATAAGTAATGGAACCGGGACAAATTTGAATGGAGCAACAGGAAGCAATTTTAATTTGACAGGCACACCTCAAAGCATCGTGTTACAACCTGGAGAATATCATCTCTATGTAAGTGTGCCACCTTGTACAACTACTGCACCTACTGCTACAAGTCCGGTAACTTATTGTCAAAATGCAACAGCTTCTCCGCTTACAGCAACAGGTACCAACTTACTTTGGTATACAGTTGCATCTGGCGGAACCGGAAGTACTACTGCACCTACACCTGCTACAACAACTATAGAAAGTGTTATTTATTATGTAAGCCAAACGGCCAATAGTTGTGAAGGACCTAGATTAGCAATAACAGTAAATGTAACTGCATCTACTCCACCTCCAACCGTTACTGCAACGATAGCATATTGCCAGAATGCA
>JANPIF010000108.1:0-6818 GCA_031424845.1 Ferruginibacter sp. | reverse complement strand
ATTGATGAAGGATTTTTGCCCGGGGCTTCTTTTATTTGAGACATTTCTGCAAATTCTGTGGTTGTACCTATTGCCATAGAACCTAGTTTGCTTATGCGTTCTGCTATTTCATCAATTGATTCTCCTAATTTTTCATAATGGTTATCAAAAAGTTTATGATACTCCATAAAACTTTCACCGGAAACGTTCCAATGAAATTTGTGTGTTTTAATACTTACCATCATTGCATCTGCAAGTACTTCAGATAATATATCAGCAACTTTTTTAAGGCTTGCAGGCGATAAACCTATATTTGGTTTCATATTTAATTTTTTATGTTTCATACATAATAGAAAATATGTTGCCAATAATAATTTTTTGCCAATCCAGAAGGTTTCAAAACATATTTTAGATTAACAAACAAGTATGAATATGAATTGAGTAATAAATTCCACAGTGAATTTTGAGAGGGATTTTTATTCAAAATTTAAGATCATGATGGGCTATTTAATAAGAAATTTCAACCCATGGATATAAATTCAAACATATATAATCAGTATTTGTAATAACTTTCAGAAATGAAAAAATACGGGCTGTTTTATTCGATTATATTTTTTTTTCACTCTATTTCATGTAATTCAATTTTTGCTCAGCAATTTTTAGAAATTGATTCCGCAAAGAAATCATTTACTGAAAATACTTTCAACGAAAAAAAATTTATATCCACCTGTTTTTTTATTGCAGATAATTACATGGATATAGAGCAATATGATTCTGCCCAAATATGGCTTAATAAAATTCATGATAAGCTCCCTTCAAAAAATAACTCTTTAAGCAATTATTTTTTAACTACAAGGCAGGCAGAAGTTTATTATTACAATAATTTACAGCAATTGGGTTTGCAGGAAAGCCTTCGTGGATTGGACATGGCTAAGGCCTTAAACGATAGTTTATTATTAGCTGACAGCTACAATTTTTTAGGATTATTTAATATGAATATAGATAGTGCAGAGAAATCTTTGCAATATTTTAAAGAAGGAATAAGATATACAAAACAACCACCTTTTTCAAAAAGTTATTTAAGTCTCACAAAGCCTCATCATTTATATGGCAATTTTTCAGAAGCATTTTACAAATTAAAGTTGTACGATAGTGCTTTGCATTACAACAAAATATCTTTACAGAAAGCCAACGAAATAAAATGGCAACGAGGTATTGCGGTTGCTCATAAAAGTATGGGCGATATTTTTTTGCAATTAAATAATATTGACAGTGCTATCTATTATTATAATAATGGCATTTTAATATCATTAGCTTCATCAGAAATTGATGTTGAATTATTATGCAGAGGTGGTTTAGCTGAATCTCTTTACAAAAAAAACAATTATGCTGGTGCAAAGCAGCAACTCGATAATGGCTTTGATCTACTCAAAAAAAAGCCAATGATTAATCGTTTTTTTGCATTACAATTTTTAACAACTGCCATAAATATTTATAAAAGTAAGCTAGACAATTTACCACTTATTAATGCATTAGAAATAAAGTCAAGCATGGAAACCAGTACCATTAAGGGTAATAATACACAAATTCAAACAATATTAAATGCAGGGGTATCTAACGAAAAAAGATTGCTGCAAATGGAAGTTACCGATGCGCAACAAAAACAGAAATTAGCTAACAGCAGATTAATAATCGTTTTAATTATTATGACATTATTGGGGATAACTTTTATGGTATATCGTTACTACCAAAACCAAAAAATAGTAGTTTCTAAAATAAGAAACAGGATAAGCCAAGATTTGCACGATGACATTGGTGCTTCCCTCAGCAGCCTGCAAATTTATGGTGCAGTTGCAGAAAAAACTTTTACACAAAATCCTGCAAAGGCCTTAGAAATGTTGCACAAAATTTCTGTACAAAGTAAACAGCTAATGGAAAATATGAGCGATATTATTTGGAGTATGAACCTTAAAGATGCAAAGTTTATTTCGCTTGAAGCAAAGCTAAAAGACTTTAGTGTAGAATTATTAAGTGAAAATGAAATAAAATTTACTTGCGATATAAATGAATGTGTTGAACCCTTGTTAAAGAAAATTACTGCTAAAAGAAATATTTTATTACTCATTAAAGAAGCCATGAACAATATTGCGAAATACAGCCATGCTTCCATTGCAATATTAACCATTGATTGCACAGATAAACATCTTGTAATAAAAATGAAAGATAATGGAACTGGCTTCGATGTTGAAAATAGGCGAACCGGTAATGGTATAAGCAACATGAAAAAACGAGTGGAAGAATTGAAAGGTTTCTTCACTATTTCATCCACTGCCTCTGGAACTGTTATAGATGTTGAAATTCCGATAAGAGAAGTATAACTACAATTAGGTATGCTGTATAAACTTATAAAGAATAATTTTAAGTATGCAAATAAGGGTGTTTATTTATGATGACAGTAATGCTAGAAGAGATAGTCTAAAAGCATTAATAGAGCTGAGTCCAGAGCTTTTATGCATAGGTGAAGCAAGTAACTGTAAGCATGCAATAGCTGATATGGAATCTAATTTTCCTGATGTAGTGTTAATGGATATAAATATGCCGGAGGTAGATGGTATTGAAGGCTTAAAAAATATTAAGAAAAAATTTCCACATATTAAAGTGTTAATGCAAACAGTATTTGATGATACTGATAAAATTTTTGAATGCATTCGCAATGGAGCTAGTGGTTATATTCTTAAAAAAGATTCGCCACAAAGAATCTTACAGGCAATACAGGAAGTTTATGAAGGCGGTGCAGTTATGAACCCAAGTATTGCATTAAAAGTGCTTGATTATTTTCAACCCAAAAAAAAAGAAAATGTACTTACTATACGAGAAACAGAAGTATTGGAATTATTGGCAGAAGGATTAAGTTATAAAATGGTTGCAGATAAGCTGTATATCAGTTTTAATACAGTGAATACCCACATAAAACACATCTACGAAAAACTACACGTTTCTTCCATTGGCGAAGCCATTGCATTTTACTATAGAAATTTGCATCAATAATTTTTATAGTCATTTTTTATAAATCACTACTTTCAGGGATTTTTTTATGTTTGTTTCAGGTGCAATTTTACAGCACTAAAATTTTTTATATGAAACAAATATTCACCATTTTATTTATTGCTTTTTCTATTCCATCTCTTGCAACGGTACGTACCGTAAGCAATACACCTTCTACTATTGCACAGTTTAATACCATACAAGCAGCCGTAACTGCTGCGGCCAGTGGAGATACCATTTATATACATGGCAGCCCCAATGCTTACTCAGCTTTTACGCAGACCAATAAAGCATTAATTTTTATTGGCCCCGGCTTTTCTCCTGATAAAAATTTGGGTTTTACTGCAGTAGTACCAGGTTGCACTATTACCGGTGCTTTATGTGCAAATTCTGAATACCAAGGAATTACTTTTACCAGCACTATTTCAATAAATTCTGCTGCACCTAATAACCTTCGATTTATCCGTAATAATTTTTCTCAAATTTCGGTCTCTATCAATCAAGGAGGTGTTACCTATTCAGGCTATTTATTTGAAGGGAATTTATTTGACAACAGTTCTGCTGATGCAGCCACCAGCAGTACCTACCAAAATTTTATTTTTCAGAATAATTATTTTTTTGAAAATGCAACTGTAAGAGATGCTAATATTGGCGGGTTTTTCAATACCGTGAATGTGCTATTTGATCATAATTTATGGATTGGCGCAGGCAGTGGTGTAAGAAACGCTTTTACAAATTCCTGCAGGTTCCTTACTATCACCAATAATATTTTTGTAAGAAGAAATGCAGCCAGTAGCAATTCTAATTCAGTTTTCAACAACAACATTACTTTTTATCCTCCCGGCTCTGTTAACCCCGGTGCACCATGGACGGTTAACGGAAATATTAATAGTGGTGGTAATGTTGATAATCAAGATCCGCAAATGGTAGCACAGGCATCTGTAAATGCAGGTACAAATAATGCGCTTGCAGATTACACTATACCGGCAGGGCCTGCAAATAATACGGGCAGCGATGCAAAAGATATGGGCTTGCTGTATGATGAAACAGGTAGTCTTAATTTTACCAACAGCCGCAACAGCCACCTTCCACGTATTTTTAGCATGAATGTAACTACACCAACTGTAGCGCCAGGCGGCAATGTAAACATTAATGTAGAAGCCAGAGTTAGTAATTAATATTAGCCTCATCAATTTTAAAAAAGGAGGTTATCATGAAAAAAATAATTTTACTGCTCATGCTATTTTTTACGGCATTGTATGGGCAAACACAAAATATTAATGGGGCTGAGTATTTTATAGATACTGATCCGGGTAAAGGTAATGGCGTACCAATACCAGTTACCGCAGGTGTTAATGTACCCTTTGTAGCCACCATACCTACCAGCAGTTTAACCAATGGTTTTCATACTGTAGGTATTCGTACAAAAGATGCAGCAAATGTGTGGGGACTTTTTGAAACAAGAAGTTTTTACATTAGTTCAGCTACAAGCAACGCAGCAAATATTTCTGCAGCAGAATATTTTATAGATACAGATCCTGGTAAAGGAAACGGGGTTCCAATTGCAGTAACTGCGGGAGTTGTAGTTCCATTTGTGGCAACAATTCCTACAACAAGCTTGGCAGCAGGTTTTCATAATATTGCTATACGCACAAAGGATGCAACTGAAAACTGGGGCTTGTTTGAAAATCGTAGTTTTTATATCAGTTCATCTACAAGCAATGCTGCAAACATTTCGGCGGCAGAATATTTTATTGATGCTGACCCGGGTAAAGGTAATGGTGTTCCTATAACTGTATCAGCGGGAAGTATTGTGCCATTTATTGCAACGATTTCTACAACAAGTTTAGCAGCCGGTTTTCACAACATAGCCATACGCACAAAAGATGCTAATGAAAATTGGGGCTTGTTTGAAAATCGCAGTTTTTACATCAGTTCATCTACCGCAAATGTTGCAAACATTGCGGCGGCAGAATATTTTATAGATACTGACCCTGGCAAAGGGAATGGAATTCCAATAGTTGTAACTGCGGGAACTGTAGTGCCATTTGTTGCTACGATTGCAACCACAAGTTTAGGAGATGGTTTTCATACGGTTGCCATTCGTACAAAAGATGCAAACGAAAATTGGGGATTGTTTGAAACAAGAAGTTTTTACATAAGTACACAAACTTCCAATGCAGGAATTATAGTAAGTGGCGAATACTTTTTTGATGCTGACCCAGGTGTAGGCAATGCAACTGCTTTTACTTTTACTACGCCAGGTAATACCGTTATACAAACATTTAATCTTGCTACATCTCCAACCATCACACCCGGTGTACACAAGCTTGCACTTCGTACAAAAGATGCAAATGGCAAATGGGGTTTGTTTGAAGTAGCATCTGATATTACCATTGCAGGGCCAGTGCCTTTAAATTTATTATTATTTACCGGACGCAAAGAAAAGGAGATTGTAAAATTAAACTGGAGAACAGAGAATGAAATAAACACACATTATTTTGAGGTACAAAGAAGTGTCAATGGTATTGATTTTACAAACATTGGAACCGTTTCTGCCTTTAATACAAGTGGGCAACACAATTATATTTTTGATGATGCAAACCCATTAAAACAGTTAAGTTTCTACAGGCTAAAACAAATAGATATTAATGGCAGTTTTACTTACAGCAATATTGTAAAAATAAATGTAGATGATACTAAATATCAACTGCGTATTTATCCTAATCCTACAGCAAATAAATTAATGATAGATTGGAACGGATCCGGAAAAAACATCCTTATAAAAATAATGGATAGCAAAGCTGCTGTAATAGAGACAAAAAATGTATCCGCTGCAAGTTTGGTTATTGTAAATGTATCAAGCCTAGCACAAGGGTTATATTATATAGAATTAAATGATGGAGAAAAAGTTAAACGATCTTCATTTATTAAACAATAAAGAAGATTCCTTTTTCATAAATACCGGGTGGTATTTAGGGGTGCCCCCCCCAGATAATTACAAAAGTTTTAATAAAAGAGCCATTGTAGTTTTTTAGCAATGGCTCTTTTTAATTGCATCTTATTTAAATTCAAAATCTTTTTATACTCCCGCACTGCTATCATCCATTTAGTACAGTTCCATTTCTTGCAACCCAGAAGTATATTTATTTTGTTATTAGCATCTTTTTGTTTTACAGTTATTTTTTAAAGTGCATAAATCAAGAAAAGATTTTTAAGGTGATGCGTAAAACTTAATTTTGCCTACATCATAAAAATACAGTGCTACATATTTGGAAATAACACAACGATATTTTTTAAAAAAAGACGACAGGCTAAAAAGCCGCAAGGCTATAGACCTACTGTTTGCCAAAGGCAAAAGTTTTTCCAATTTTCCTTTTAGAATATTGTGGTTAACTATTGAAAATGAAAAAGGATTAAAAGCAGGATTTTCTGCCAGCAGCAAAAATTTTAAAAAAGCTACTGACAGAAATAGAATAAAAAGATTAATGAGGGAAGCTTATCGACTACAAAAAAATGATTTACAGCATCAGCTTTCACTCGAAAATAAATCGGTTCATTTATTTTTTATTTATACAGGTAAAGAAATACCTGAGTACAATTTAATATTTGAAAAAACAGGTAATGTTTTAAAAAGAATTATAAAAATGGTAGATGAAAACATTTAATAAAATATTGAGTTTTCCATTTATCATGCTCATCAGGTTTTATCAATTGGCAATATCCCCATGGCTTGGTAAATCTAAATGTAGGTATACACCCACCTGCTCACAATATGGTATAGAAGCTTTTAA
>JANPIF010000107.1:0-4042 GCA_031424845.1 Ferruginibacter sp. | reverse complement strand
TAGTTATAACACTAAGTCTTTTAAATATCGGGGTGTCACATAAAGACATTTATGTTTTAATGTATATGCTTGAAAAAACTCCACCGGGTATGTAAATTAATATAAATACAACAGAGATTACGTAAAGTAATCTCTGTTGGTGACCGCGTTAGGATTCAAACCTAAAACCTTCCCGACTTGCAAGTCGGGATGCGCTATTCATTATTAACGTTACTTCTAACTATCAATTCTTTAATTCTCACATGGCTTTTCCAACCTTTTAATTCCTTTTCTCTTCTCATAGCATCAGATTTCTCATTAAAACTTTCTGTAAATACTATCGTCCAATCTTTTGCTTTTGAAGTAAAACCGGATTTACTCATTAAGTGCTTTTGTAATCTTACTAGCACACTTCCACTTGTAAAACCGATGTAGAATTTTTGGAGTTTTTCAAAAAACAAAATATAAGTGGTATGCATAAAAGAAAAAGAGATTACTTTTTGTAGTAATCTCTTTGTGTGACCGCGTTAGGATTCAAACCTAAAACCTTTTGATTCGTAGTCAAATGCTCTATTCAGTTGAGCTACGCAGCCATTTTTTTGCCTTGCAGGTTTCAAACCTAAAACCTTCCCGATAATATACGGGATGCTCTATTCAGTTGAGCTACGCAGCCATTTTTTTTAGGAGTGCAAATATAAGGAAACTTTTCTTTTACTACACTGTAGAAACTGAAAAAATTAATCAGGATAAAATTTATTATCTACCGTTGCTTTTTCTCCATCTTTTACGTCAACTAACTGTACAAATATTTTACCGGATAATTCACTTGAACTTAACCCTGTTCTATTGTTAGAAATCATCAAAACAATATATTTTCCTGCAGGAGTATCCATAAAAAAATTACCATCTGTACCTGCAACGGTTTTTGAGTCAAAGGCTTTTAATTTTACCTGCGAAATAGCTTTCGAAGATCGTTGATCCAACAAATCGAACTTATTGTTTGTCTCTGCACCCATTGTTTGAAGCGTAGCTAATCTTTCCGCTTCATCCGCTTTTATATTAGCAATGGTATTTTGGTAGGCTACATACTTATCTTCAAATTTTCTTTTATTTTTAATAACATCTGCAGAATCTTTGTAGAGGGTTATTAACCTTGGCACTGAACTATTGATAGACCTTAATTTTTTTGCCAGCAAAAAATTATTAATGGTTTCATAGAGACTTATGGCATCTCCATCATATTTTAATACAAATATTTTGGAACCTTCATCTGGTTTTCCGGCAGCACCAGCATTAAATGATTGGGTAATGTTGCCTGCAATAGATGTTTGAGCACTGGCGCTAATTGATAAGCAAAAAAGTAATCCTATTAAATTAATCTGTAAAAAATATCTTCTCAAAATATCTATATGTATTTATTGTAAGGAATAAAATTGCTACTTAATCATGTGAAAATTACAATCCTGATAAAAAACTTGTATGAATATAATCTACCACATTAACCAGACTTTTAGTTTCTTCAAAAACCTTTAACTGTCTGTCTGCACCAGTACCTACTTCCAACATTCTGTGAACATGGCTTATGGCATTTGCACTTCCAAGATGTGGAATTACATCATCCACAAAATCTAACAATTCATAAATAAGCACTCGGGTATTTACTTCTGATTCTTTACCAAAGTCAATCATGCTACCATCAATACCATAGCGGCTTGCACGCCATTTGTTTTCTGTAATAAGGCGACGGTTATACATCATAAAATTAAGGTTCTGTGTTCTTAATTTATAGAGTTTCGCACATATTGCCTGAAACAATCCTGCAATAGCAATTGTTTCCTGTGCGGTAAGTGGTATATCGCAAATACGAAATTCAACAGTATTAAAAAATGGATGAACCCTTAAATCCCACCAAATTTTCTTAGCATTATCAATACAATTTGTTTTTACAAGAAGCTTAATATAATTATCGTATTCTTCTATACTTTCAAAATGATCTGGTATGCCGGTACGTGGAAACTTTTCAAAAACTTTTGTACGGAAACTTTTATAACCTGTTTGTCTGCCTTCCCAAAAAGGAGAGTTGGTACTGAGGGCAAAAACATGGGGCAAAAAATAACGGGCACTGTTTGCAATATGAATGGCCATTTCTCTGGTTTCCATGCCTACGTGTACGTGCAAACCAAAAACTAAATTGCTTCTTGCGGCTTCCTGCAATTCGTTTACAATTTCGCTATAGCGTGCATGCTCAGTTATGAGCTGGCTTTCCCAATGCGAAAACGGGTGCGTGCCACTGGCACCTACCCATAAGCCCAATCCTTCTGCAATGCCACTGATGGTTTTGCGCAGGGTGGAAACATCCATAAAAGCTTCATCTACATCAGCGCAAATATCTGTACCCACTTCCACCACCGCCTGGTGCATTTCGGCTTTTACTTTATCCATTATAATTTTCTGTCCTTCATGCACAATCTTTTGCTCATGGCTTTTTAACTCATGCGTTTGGGGATCTATTACCATGTATTCTTCCTCTACACCAAGTGTAAATTGTTTGTACGATAAACTAGCCATAAGGTTTAATTAGTTTGGTTATTTAAAAATTTCATCAACAGGCACTTTTATGCCTTTTAAAACTACACAAGGAATCTTTTCTCCCATTTCATAAATGGTAGGTTTGCTATAGCATTTATTTTTTAATAAATATACCTCTACATATTTATAAGGGGGATGCACTACCCAATATTCCAACACGCCATTTTCTTCGTACAGATTTAATTTATGTTTTGTTTCTGTTTTTGTGTTCCCTGCACTTAATACTTCTACAACCATTTCCGGTGCACCATTTATGCTTCGTGGGTCAGAAAGTTTTTCAGGATCACACACCACTATCACATCTGGCTGCACTACTGTAAATATTTCATCATCGTTTACTTTTCTCCTAAATGGTTTGCCAATCAATTTTACATCAATAGGAGAGAACAATATCTTACATGGGAATTTTTTAACCCTTTCAGCAATATAATTATTAATATTAGCTACAATTGTCTGATGTGTAACAGCAGGCGCAGGACTCATCTTAAAAATCTTCCCTTTTATCAATTCTATTCTTTCTTTAAAATGCCAGGTAAGATAATCTGCATAGGTGAACCCATATTCGCTTTGCGGTTCTTCCACAAGCGTTTCGCTCATATCATTATCGTTCAATAAAGTAAGAAACTCTTTCATGCATTTTATTTGTACAAAGGCTGCTTATTGGCACTGCGTTTTATATACTCACCCCATGTAAGATTATCTGCTCCTTCCACTTGAGCCTGTGCTTTTTCAATAGCAAATGTTGCAGCCGCTTCTACAACCCAATCAAAGTTTTCTTGGCCTACACTCGTAAGTTCAGCATCTGGAGCAGGGTTACAAAAATCAATCGCATAAGGTACTCCATCTCTAATAGCCAACTCTACAGTATTAAAATCATAGCCAAGATATTTACAAATGCGTAATACAATATCTTCCATCAATTTATAACGGGCAGCATCTGGTTTAAAATCTGCAACATAGCGTAAGTGGTGTGGATTGCGGGGCTCATACGGCATAATTTTTACATACTTTCCGCCAATGCAATAACAGCGATAATATTCATCAAATACAATTTCTTCCTGCAGCATCATTACCAACTGTTCAGTTTCTGCATGTTTTTCAAAAAAATCTTCTCTATCTGTTACCTTGTAAACACTTTTCCAACCGCCACCTGCATGCGGTTTCATGTATGCGGGAAAACCAATGTATTTAAAAATATTATCCCAATCCATTGGATAAGCAAGGTTAGAAAATGATTCGCCTGTAGTATCTGTTGGTAATTCAGCGGAAGGAACTATAACTGTTTTTGGAACTGGTACATCCATTTTTGTAGACAAGCAATTATTGAAAAACTTTTCATCGGCACTCCACCAAAAAGGATTATTTATTACAGCAGTACCACACAATGCAGCATTTTTTAAGTAAGCTCTGTAAAATGGTACATCCTGCGAAATACGATCTATAATAACTGCATACCCGCTACTTTCTCCCTGCA
>JANPIF010000106.1:0-6745 GCA_031424845.1 Ferruginibacter sp. | reverse complement strand
CACTTATAGCAATTAAATTTTGTGCACAGGCTTCTAAAGTGGCACCGGTGGTTATCACATCATCTACTAACAAAATATGTTTATCCACCAATTGTTCTGGGTATAGCACTTTAAAACTTTCTGCCACATTTTCCCAGCGTTCTGTACGGTGTTTTTTAGTTTGGGTTTCGGTAAATTGAATGCGTACTACATTTTTATCAAGTACAGGCACATTCATTACTTCGCTCATACCATCACATATTATTTTTGCCTGGTTAAAACCCCGTTTATATTCTTTTTCTGCAAATAATGGTAATGGAATTAAATAATCTATATTTTTAAAACGATTACTATTCATCATCTTTTCGGCCATTATCTTGCTAAGATAAATACCAATCTCTTTATTACCCTTATATTTAAAATCGTGTACCAATGTCTGCATCAACTCTCCTTTAGAAAAATAAAACCCTGCATGTGCGGCTTCTGTTTTTAATCTTCCAAAAAATATTCTTTCGATAGGGTTATTGGGGTAAGTTTCATAAGAAGTGTGTGGCAGTTCGTGTATGCAATGAAAACAAAGTAGCTCTGGTTCATTTAATAAATCAGTGCCGCAGCCTGTACAAATATGTGGGTAAAATAGGTGAGCCGCAGATTGGAAAAGAGTTTTGAAAGATAGCATGGTATGAATATTCTCAATTTAATTTATATAATAAAAGAAGAATCAAAAAAAACTAAGAGCAAGGTCTCTAAATCTCTCTTTCAATTTAATCTCATAGCCTCCTTCCCCCTTAAAACAAATACTGATAAACCTCTTCAACCTTTCCCAAAGTCACCACATCTATCCCAAATTTCAATTTACCCAAACTCTTTGCATTATATTTAGAGATAATGATTTTTTCAAAGCCCAATTTTTCAGCTTCAGCAATGCGCTGCTCTATTCTATTTACTGCTCTTATTTCACCACTTAACCCTACTTCTCCGGCAAAACAAACTTTTTGTGGTAGCGGCACATCTTCATAACTACTCAATAATGCACAAACAATTGCCAAATCAATGCTTGGATCTTCCACTTTTATGCCGCCGGCTATATTAATAAACACGTCTTTAACCCCAAAATGAAAACCTCCACGCTTTTCCAACACCGCCAAAAGTAATTGTAAACGCCTGAGATCGAAGCCACTAACTGTTCTTTGTGGCGTTCCATATACACTTTGCGTTACCAACGCCTGTGTTTCTATTAAAAGTGGACGCATTCCTTCTATGGTGGCAGCTATAGCAATTCCGCTTAATTCATCCTCTTTTTGGGTAATTAATATTTCGGAGGGGTTTAAAACAGGTCTCATTCCTTCCCCCGTCATCTCATAAATGCCCAATTCCGAGGTGCTGCCAAACCTGTTTTTTAACGTACGCAAAATTCTATATGCATAATGTCTGTCTCCTTCAAATTGTAAAACAGTATCCACCATGTGCTCTAAAATTTTCGGTCCTGCAATGGTTCCATCTTTTGTAATATGACCAATTAAAAAAACAGGCGTGTTGGTTTCTTTTGCATAGCGTTGCAGTTCCGCTGCACATTCTCTTATTTGAGAAATACTTCCCGGTGATGATTCTACAAAAGGCGATTGCAATGTTTGAATTGAATCTACAATTACCAACTCCGGCTGTAATTTTTTTATTTCTTTAAAAATGGTTTGCGTGTTTGTTTCTGTAAGCAAATAAAAATTATCACTTTCAGTTCCCACTCTGTCTGCTCGCATTTTTATTTGTTGCTCGCTTTCTTCACCACTTATATAAAGTGTGCGCACATTTGTAAGTTGCAATCCTATTTGTAAAAACAAAGTTGACTTTCCAATACCCGGTTCACCAGCTACGAGTACAATACTTCCTGCTACAATTCCTCCACCAAGCACTCTATTCAATTCTCCATCTCCACTAATAATTCTTTTTTCTTCCCCGCTTACTACATCATTTATAGAAATTGTTTTTAACCCCTTAGTGCCGCTAAAGTCCCGCCAGTCCTCTTTTACAGACTTATCACTTCCTTTTACAATTACTTCTTCTACAAAAGTATTCCACTCATTACAACTCGGACATTTGCCCACCCACTTCGCACTTTCCTGCCCGCAGTTCTGGCAAAAAAATGTTGACTTTGTTTTACTCATAAAATAAAATTACGGAGAAGGAATGTAGAAATTCGTTTTTGTTTGTGTGTTATTTTTTTTGTCCAAACAAAGAAGCAGCTATGCTCATCATCCTTGTGTCACTCACTTCAGGGTCATACCTTTTTTCATCTTTATTGATGCAATTTGTTAAAACAAAGCTTCTAAAAAAAAGCTAAGTTTTCGTTTAAAATATATTCTTCAATTTTTTATTTTGTTCATCAACAAAATATTTTCTCTGCAAAAAACTAATAATAAAAAACTGTCATTTTGTTCTAAAAAAATAATCAGGAATTTTTATTTTTAATAAAACAGAAAATAATTTTCTCTGCAAAAAAATGTAATGTTGAAATAAAAAGTGTGAAAATAATACACAGAAAGTAAAATAAAAGTGAGATTAAAAACAGAAATGAAAAAAGTAAAATCAAAATTTATTTTTCAACAAAAATCAATTTTAAAAAAAAGTAGTAAATAGCAAAAGAGCCATCATTTCTGACAGCTCTCGTACTTACTAACCCATTAAATTCTACAGCTAAAGTACATAAATGCCTGAAAACAAAAAATTAATTTTCCTTTAAAAAAAATCTTTTTTTCTTTTGTAAATATCGGTTAACTATATAAAGTATTAATAATCACTTTGTTAACGGTTAAATTGTCGATATAATTGAGTAAATAAAATTTATTAAACAATAACATATTTGAAAATAATTTGGTTTATACCATAAACTACTCTACGTTTGTGAAAAATATATCTAATGAGAAAATGGTTTACTTTTTTTTTGATAATTGCCAGTTTAGCAGTCAGTGCACAAGTTACTATAAAGGGTAAATTAACAGATTATAAAGGCAAAGCTATAGCTGGGGTAAGTATTGCAATAGAAGATTCATATGATGGAGGTACTACAGATTCAACGGGTAATTATTCCTTTACAACTACCGAAACAGGAGAGAAGTTTTTGAGCGCCACAATGTCAGGCTATGCTTCTTTCAAAAGCAAAATTGTTATAACGAAAGAAAATTTAATCCAAAACATATCAATAAAAGAGCTAATAACTGAGCTAAATGCTGTAACTATTACAGCAGGTTCATTTGAGGCAAGCGATAAGAAAAAAGGTACTGTACTAAATTCTATAGATATAGTAACCACTGCAGGAAGCCAGGGAGATATAACCGGTGCTTTGAAAACGCTCCCAGGAACACAGCAGGTAGGAGAAGCAGAAGGTTTATTTGTGAGAGGCGGGTCTGCTACAGAAAGTAAAATTTTTATTGACGGGTCATTAGTAAATAATTTTTTTTACAGCAGTTTACCAGGCTTGGCCACTCGTGGTAGGTTCAACCCTTTTTTATTTAAAGGAACGGTATTTTCTACCGGTGGGTATTCTGCTTTGTACGGCCAGGCATTATCTGCAGCTCTCATTTTAGAAAGTGCAGATTTACCTGAAAGAACAACGGCGGATCTAAGCCTATCGCCAATTGGTTTAGGAGGTGGAATTCAAAAATTGGCAAAAAATAAAAAGGCAGCTTGGGGAATTTCTTATAACCATACAAACTTAGGTCTGGCGTTTGCAGTTATAAAACAAAATATAGATTTTTTTAAAACACCGGTTTATCACCAGGGAGATGCTAATTTTCGCATAAAAACAAAACGTGGAGGCTTCATAAAATATTATGGTTATCTAAGTTGGAATAATACAGCCATAAGAAATGCTGATATAGATTCAACCAAACTTAAAAACGCATTTGAGGTAGAAAATGTAAACAGCTTCCAGAACCTCAGCTGGAGAGAAAATATTGGAAACGGTTGGAAAATAAATACTGCACTTAGTTACAGCACCAATAAAGATGATATTGTAAATGAGTTGCAAAATGCCGATAATGTAAAGCAGCAATTCTTTTCACCGGCAGGTTATGCAGGTAAGAACTTTTCGCTAGTAAACAAAGCTAATTATGCACAGGCAAGATTTGTGTTGGATAAAAGATTAAGTGGAATAAACGTTGTGCGTTTTGGGTCGGATTATTTTTACAGCAAAGAAAAAAACACCTACACTTTATTTAATGGAAATAAATTTGATGAAGTAATAACCGACAATATTTATGCTGCATTTGTAGAAACTGATTTGTACATAACCAAAGACCTGGCATTAAAAGCAGGAAGCAGGTTGGAACATTCCAGCATTATCAACAAATTTAATATTGCCCCACGTGCATCATTGGCTTATAAAATTAAAGACAACAGCCAAATGAGTTTTGCTTACGGAATTTTTTATCAAAACCCCGAGCGAAAATATTTACCATCTACCAATTTAAATTTAAATTATTCACAAGCCGGTCATTATATTTTCCAATATCAAAGAACTGTAAAAAGTAGAATCTTTAGAGCAGAGTTATTCTATAAACAATATGAAGATTTATTTAAGACTGCCATAAATAATAATGGTAGAGAAGTGGCAGCAAACAATAATGGAAATGGATATGCAAAGGGTTTGGAAGTGTTTTGGAGAGATAAAAAATCTATTAAAGACTTAGATTATTGGATATCTTATTCTTATTTAGATACAAAGAGAAATTACTTAAATTTTCCGGGTTCAATTACGCCATCATTTGCAGCTACACACACAGCATCGTTGGTTACAAAAAAGTTTGTTACCAAATGGAAAACAGGTTTTAATATGAGTTACAATTTTGCCACAGGTAGACCATTTTATAACCTCGGTTATGATAATTCGCAAAGCAAATACATAATAAAAGAGAAAGGCAAAACCATTAATTACAATAGCCTTAGTTTTAGTTTAAATTATTTGCCAAATATTGGTAAAACCGGTGCAAAGGCATTTTCAGTTTTTGTTCTATCGCTAACAAATGTTTTAGGCCAACAACAAATATTTAATTACAATTTTTCTTCTATCAACAATAATAAAGTAGCGGTAATACCGCCGTCAAAAAGATTTTTATACATAGGTTGCTTTATAAGTTTTGGTATTGATAGAACCCAGGATGCTATTAATAATAATTTGTAGTAAGAAGAAGACGGACAACGGACAACGGACCACAGAAGTGATACTATTAGACATTACGAATTCTTTAAAAAAAATATAATAATTAAAACTATCAAAAATGACAAACGAACAATTACCACAAAACGAAAAAGATGCTGCACTTTGGGAAATAGCCAAGAAGCGTGCAAGTTTTAAAAAATCACTTATTACCTATGTAATCATAAATATTTTTTTATGGAGCCTTTGGTATTTTCAGGGCCATGATTATACAACAAAATTTAATAGATGGCCCTGGCCGCTTTGGGTTACGCTTGGTTGGGGTGTGGGGATTGTCTTTCAATACAGTGATGCATACATATCTCCGAAATCTTTTTCTGTTCAAAATGAATATGAAAAATTAAAAAATAATCAAAACAAATAAATAGGAAACATGAAAAAGTTTATCATCGTATCTCTTATTACTATTACATATCTTTCTTCATTTGCACAAAATGAAAAGTATGTAAATGCTATGAAAAAAAATATTGGCATGTTAGATTCTGCGTTTGCAAAACCAGATGCATTTCTTAGCCTTGCTAATACATTTGAAAGAATAGGTATGGCAGAAAAAGTAGAATGGCTACCTTACTATTACGCTGCTTATTGCAGAGTGAATTATGCTTTTATGCAAAAAGACCAGGCCGGTAATGATGCTATTGCAGATAAGGCAACTGAGCTCATAAACCAAGCAGATTCTCTTCAACCAAATAACTCAGAAATTAGTTGTATAAAAAGTATGATTGCAAGTGTGCAAATGATGGTAAACCCACAACAGCGTTTTATGCAATATGGTGCAGTTTCGCAAAAAGCAATGGCAATGGCTATGCAGCAAGATCCGTCAAACCCACGCCCATACATGCTTAAAGGGCAATCCCTTAAATATACACCTGAGCAGTTTGGTGGGGGGTGTAAAAAAGCATTAGCAGAATTAACTGTGGCACAAGAAAAATATATTTCATTTAAACCCTCATCAGAAATTAGTCCTAACTGGGGTAAGGCTTATACAGAAAGTCTGGTAAAAGAGTGTAAATAACAGTCTATTAAAATTGTTTGTATGGAAGAGTCATTTAATGAAAAGCAAAGCCTGGAACTGATAACAGGCATGATAAATAAAGCAAAGAATAAATTCACGGAATCCGGAACGCTTTATCTGGTTTGGGGTATAGCAGTATTAATATGTAGTATTACCCAGTTTGTTTTGTGGAATTTCTTTAATTACAAACAGGCCTACTATGTCTGGTTTTTTACATGGATAGTTTATATCTATCAGGCAATATTTCTATTCAGAAAAAAGAAGAACGAACGAGTAAAAACTTACACTGATGAGATTTTAGGATACGTTTGGTTATGCTTTATCGTTTGTTTATTCATTATGATTTTTATTCTGATTTACAACAAAAGTTTTGCACTTATATACTCGACGATATTAGTTTTATATGCCATTCCAACTTTTTTATCAGGTGCTATATTAAAAGCAAAATCGTTAATAATTGGCGGTATTTGTTGTTGGGCTTTGGCATGCATAAGTTTATTCATTCCCTTAAACTATCATTTGCTTTTAATAAGTACGGC
>JANPIF010000105.1:0-1895 GCA_031424845.1 Ferruginibacter sp. | reverse complement strand
CGTTTTGGCATTAATAAATGGGGTAGTAAAATAAATAGGAAAATCTTTTAAGCTGGCTTTTTTTAATGAAGAAAATCCATCCCAATTGGGCATTCCAATAATTTCTAAGGGGTATGTTTTATGCAATTCAGCAGTAGCGTTTACGATACCTGCAGCAAAGCCTTCGTTTAAACTTCCACCGATGATTATTGTTTTTCTATTACTATCCAGTTTGTTTTGTAAAGTGCTATAATTATCTTCAAAATTGATGGTTTCAATGTTTAGTAAAGGTTTTCCATCATTTTCATTTATACTTTTAAAATATTCAGCAATTTTATCTTCCTGAGCTCCTTTCTTTCTGCAAAAGTAAATTTTATCAGTTCCATGATTTTGCAACAAATAGCTATAAATTGTTTCACAATGTGCCCTCAAAGTTGAATTAACAATTACAAGAAAAGGATTGTTGGACACACCTCCGTCATTTGGATAGCTGGCCGATATAAAGGGAATATTTTTTTGTTTTGCAAATCCTGCCAGTTGAAGATATTCAACATCTTTTACTGCCCCAATGAGCAAATCTATTGAGTCTAGTTTATGATTGCTGATAAGCCAGGAAATATTATTGGTTAATGCTTTTGAATCATAAATATGTGCCTGAATATTGCCATTAGGCAATGGCATACTATCTAAAGCTATTTGAGCCCCTTGAACAAAATCTAGACCCTGTTGTGCAAATTTTGGAAACTTTTTACCGTAGCTGTATTCATTGCCTGAAAAAACCGAATCTAAATAAAGAGGCGAAAAAATACCCACTCTGTAAGTTTTAAGTGGTTGAATTGTTTGGGCAAACAGATTTGTAAATCCAATCAATAAAAATGCAGCAAAAAATGTAACCTTTTTTTTCATAATAAATATTTTCATAAAGCCTATAAGGGTAAGAAATTAATATTTTACAATTTCTATTCCCATTCAATAGTAGCTGGTGGCTTACTGCTGATGTCGTACACAACTCTGTTTATTCCCTTTACATTATTTATAATTTCATTGCTCACTTCAGCTAAAAAATCATAAGGTAAGTGTGCCCAATCTGCTGTCATCCCATCTACAGATGTTACAGCTCTTAATGCTACTGTAAACTCATACGTTCTTTCATCACCCATTACACCCACACTTTTTACAGGGAGCAAAATGGTACCTGCTTGCCACACTTTATCATACAAGCCGTGTTTTTTAAGCAATGTTGTGTATATAGAATCCGCCTCTTGCAATAACTGTACCTTTTCTTCAGTTACTTCTCCCAAAATTCTTATTGCAAGTCCAGGTCCGGGAAAAGGATGTCTCCCAAGCATTTGTGTTGGAATGCCAAGTTCCGCACCAATTTTTCTTACTTCATCTTTAAATAGTGACCTTAATGGCTCTACAATCTTTAAGTTCATCTTTTCAGGAAGTCCTCCTACATTGTGATGAGACTTTATAGTAACAGCTGGCCCGTGTACTGCAGCAGACTCAATTACATCTGGATAAATGGTTCCCTGACCCAAATAACTTATACCTGTTAACTTCTTTGCCTCATCATCAAATACATCTATAAAGCTGCCACCAATGGCTTTTCTTTTTTCTTCAGGATCAATTTTTCCGGCAAGTTTTGTATAAAAATGCTCCGAAGCATCAACGCCTTTCACATTTAATCCTAGCTCCTTATAAATTTCCAATACCTCTTCAAACTCGTTTTTGCGCAGCACTCCATTGTTTACAAAAATTCCGAATAGGTTTTCTCCAATTGCACGGTGAAGTAATGTTGCAGCTACAGTACTATCCACTCCACCACTTAAACCCATCACCACTTTACTTTCACCAAGTTGTTCTTTCAAACCGGCTATGGTTTCAGTAATAAAATGGGCTGCGGTCCAGTCTTT
>JANPIF010000104.1:0-4190 GCA_031424845.1 Ferruginibacter sp. | reverse complement strand
GGCATTTGCATACTGTACCTACTCCCCTATAATTATTACTGCAGGGCACGATACCAAAATGCTTACCCTGGCTTATTCACCCGCTCTTATTGGTGCTGTAATATTATTGTTTAATAAAAAATATATGGCAGGTTTTGCGCTTACGGCGCTCTTTACTGCTTTGCAAATAGGATCGGGCCATCAACAGGTGAGTTATTATCTGTTTCTAATATTGGCTATTATGATTGCCTTTTTTATTGTAAACGCTGTACAAACAAAGCAAACAGCTAACCTTGTGAAAAGTGTAGGATTAGTAGTTATTGCAGGGATATTGGGCGTGGCAGTAAACGCCATTACGCTTTTTCCTACTTACGACTATGCTAAGTATAGCAAGCGTGGCGGGCAATTGCAAATGGATGCAACCAACAAGAACAAAGAAAATGTAGTTGATGGAAAAACTACTGGACTGAGCAAAGAATATGCATTTCAATGGAGTTATGGCAGGGCTGAAACAATGAGTTTAATGTTTCCGGGAGTCAAGGGATATGGCTCTTATTACGCTCAAAGAGATGGTGAAAATTATTTGTTTCCACAGTTAAAAGATGATGCGAATGTGGTTGGTTACATGACTGGATTATTTCCACAAGCACCAGCTGAACAAATAGCACAGCAAATGAGCCAGTCGCTTTATTGGGGCGACCAACCGTTTACTAATGGACCGGTTTACTTAGGTGCGGTAATTTGCTTTTTGTTTTTGTTTGGTATGTTTTATTTAGATGGCACTCACAAATGGTGGATACTTACTGCCAGTATATTGGGTATTTTATTGGCACTTGGCAGTAATTTGGAAGGCTTTAATACTTTTATGTTTAATTATTTGCCGTTGTATGATAAATTTAGGGTTCCTACAATTGCACTGGTTATTCCGCAAATTTTGTTTCCTATAATTGCTGTTCTTACCTTAAATAAATTACTTAATAATGTGGATGGAGATGAAGCATGGAAAAAGTTTAAACTTGGTGCAATAGCCACTGCTGCTGTGTTTGTACTTGGGTTTGCATTTTACATGACATCAGATTTTGGAAATGAAAACCGTGCCAGAACAACTGCTTTTAATAATTTATGGCAATCGAAGCCTGCCGATTTTCAAAACAAATATGCTGCACTAAACCAACAATTTAAAGGGCAAAGAGATAACCAAGTGTATGAAAATTGGGTTTTACAATTGCAACAGAACCCAGATGCAGAAAAAACCTCAAGAGGAATTTTAACCGAGCTGAAAAAAGACAGAGCTGGAATGTTTTTAAAAGATTTGATACGATCATTATTGTTCGTATTGGTTGCTGCAGCATTTATAGCATTGTATATAAAGAAGAAATTATCTGCCATGATTATGTTAGTAGGTGTAACACTTGCTGCTACCATAGATTTACTGGGCGTAGGTTCACATTATTTAAATGCAAAAAGTTTTGATAACAAAGATAATTATGATGCACAGGAGTTTCCTATGACAAATGCAGATAGAACCATTTTGGCAGATAAAGACCCAAATTACCGGGTTTTTAATGCAAGTGTTGGAAGTACTTTTGAAGAAGCAAAAACCTCATATTACCATAAATCTATTGGAGGTTACCATGCAGCTAAACTTGGTATTTATGATGACCTCAGTACTTACCAAATGAGTGGTAACCCCAACCCTGCTGTATTAAATATGCTAAATGCAAAATGGATTATTACGGGTGAAGGAGATAAAATACAAGCCATACAAAACCCGGAAGCTTTGGGCAATGCATGGTTTATAAAAGGGATAAATTTTGTGAAAGGGCCGGTGGCAGAAATGCAGGGATTGACCAATTTAAATACAAGAGATAGTGCAGTGGTTGATGAGAGTTTTAAACCTTTGGTAACAGCATTTTCGCCTGCAGACAGCTCAGCTACCATAAAAATGACTACTTATGACAATGATGCAATTAGTTATGAAAGCAATAGCACAAGTAATAACGTAGCTGTTTTTAGTGAGATATATTATAAAGATTGGAAAGCATACATTGATGGAAAAGCGGTACCGTTTTTTAAAGCAAACTATGTATTACGTGCAATGGTAGTTCCGGCAGGTAAACATACCATTGAATTTAAATTTGAGCCATCAATATTTTTTATGAGTAAAACCATAAGTGCTGTTGCAAGCTGGTTATTATTTGTCTTATTATTGGCAGCATTGTTTTTTGAGTGGAGAAGAAGCAAGACCCAAACAGTAATTTAAGTTTTGGTGGTCAAGTCTAAAAAACCTAAAAAATAAAACAACTCCAACTTATTGTAAGTTGGAGTTTCAAAATGTATAAACCTTATTTTTTTATTAAAAGCATTACAATAAAAACGAAACCTTCTATAGCAATTCTTGCACCCTACAATGTTTACCCTGCACGTACCGGTGGTAAAAAGTTTATCGCTTTTTTTTATGAATATTTAAGTAAAATTTTACCGGTAGAATTTATATCTGTACCCAATAACTCAATGCCAAAGGAATATGAAAATTCTTTTCATGGGGTATTGGGAAGTACAAAATTAAGATATGCAAATCCTCTTCTTTTTTTTAAGCTAAAGAAAATTATACAGCAGAAAAAAATTACAGATCTTATAATAGTGCATCCTTATTATGGTTGGTTGGCATGGTTGCTAAAAAAGAGTACCGGCGTAAAATTATCTATGCTTTCTCATAATATAGAAGCGGTTCGTTTTAAGAGTATGGGAAAATCATGGTGGAAATTATTGTGGTTTTATGAAAAGCAAACGCATCAAATACTGGATCATAATTTTTTTGTAACCCAAGAAGATCTTGACTTTGCTGTAAAAAATTATGAACTTGATAGAGACAAATGTTTTGTAATTACTTATGGTATAGAATGGCAACAACAACCAACTGCAACAGAGAAAAAAGAAGCAGCAATACTTTTGAGAAAGCAATACCATATTGAGGATGGTGAAAAAATATTACTTTTTAATGGCACTTTGGATTATAGTCCGAATATAGAAGCTATTGATTATATCACAAATAATATAAACCCTCTCCTTTTAAATAATAAGGTTTTTAAATATAAAATAATTATTTGTGGTAAAGGTTTGCCAACTGCTTACAATGAATTAAAATCATTTAGGGATAAAAATATTATTTATGCTGGCTTTGTTGATGACATAAATATGTTTTTTAAAGGATCGGATATATTTTTAAATCCTGTAATAACTGGTGGAGGAATTAAAACCAAGTTGGTGGAGGCACTGGGAAATGGTTTATCAGCGGTAAGCAGTAAAAGTGGTGCTTTTGGTATTCCTTCAGATATTGTAAAAGATAAACTCAACATTGTGGATGATGATGACTGGGCATTGTTTGTGCAACAAATTATTTTGAGTGATATAAATGCACTGACATCAAATTCCTTTTATAATCATTTTTATTGGGGTAATATTGCAAAAAAAGCAGTAGAAATAATAAGTGGTAACTCAACAATTGGTAAATGAAAATCTTAATTACAGGTATAGCAGGTTTTGCAGCCCGACATTTTTTACATTATCTAAATAGTCAAGAACCTGGTAGTGAAGTGGTAGGAATTTATAATGAAACCATTCCCCTCTTTAAAACGGAAGAATTACCCAACCTACAAATTACTTTACACAAATTAAATTTGCTTCACAAAGATAAATTTGCATTGATTATTGAGCAATTTAATCCTTCATATATTTTACATTTAGCAGGTAAAAGTAGTGTTGCAAACAGTTGGAAATTTCCTGCAGAATCAATTACAGATAATACAAACTTTTTTTTAAATATTGTAGAAACAATAAAAAATTTACAATTAAAATGTAGAATACTTTCTGTAGGATCTACTGAAGAATATGGTAATGCAAATGCAGGATTACCATTAAAGGAAACAGATTGCCCAGAGCCTGCAAGTCCCTATGGGGTTGCCCGTGTATTGCAACAAAAACTGGTAAAAATTTATGCAGATAGTTATGGGATAGATATTGTACACACAAGATCATTCAATCATATTGGCCCACACCAAAAACCTGATTATGTAATTGCATCTTTTGCAAAACAAATTGTACAACAGGCGAAAGAAAGTAAACATCCTATACAATTAATTACAGGAGATGTAGATGTAATGCGTGATTTTAGTGATGTAAGAGATGTTGTGAGAGCATATTATTTATTA
>JANPIF010000103.1:0-22448 GCA_031424845.1 Ferruginibacter sp. | reverse complement strand
CCAGTGATGCCCTGCCAATGGCTGCACCTACCACGCCGCCACCAATCACGCCTACGAGTAAATCTTTACCGGTTTCTAATAATGTGTTTTTTACATTCCCTTTCGTATCCAACCCCGTACTGATATGCTGCATAAAACCTTTCTTTTTTGCCTGCTTTTTGTAGCGGTTGTTTTTTCTTTTTACCATGATTTATTTTTTATTGGTTTTTTAAATGCGCACACTACATCAGTGCGACTGCTGTTTTTTTACGGGATCTTGGTTTGGATTTTCTGCGGTGATTTCTTTTAGATTTTGGCACTCCACGCAACGATTTTGACGCTGGTGATGATCGACTTTGTGCGGCACCGCCGGGCTTTCCTCTAAACATTTTAATGGCTATAGCAAGAATGGTAACACCGCCCACACCTATGGCAGTTGGTTTAAGCCACTGTTTATTTTTATCCCAAAAGCTTTCGGGTTTATCATCCGGTTTGTTATCAGCTATATTATCTGCTGTTGTTGTTACTGCTGTTTTTATTGCACCCTTATCTTCCACCATTATATCAGTTGATATTTTTTCCTTTAACATTGATGTTTCATATACAGGTGCAGGTATGTTTGGACTAATCGTTGTAATGGGTAGTTGTGCCTGTTCTCTTACCACCGGCATCGAATCACCTGCCGTAATGGGTATTGCAGGCTGTGTGTTGGAAGTTCCTCCCGGTACCGGTTCGTTGTCTACCTGTTCATTTTTTACTTCATCAAAATCTGCACTGGCTTTTGATTTCTTTTGAAATATATCTCCTACCTGTTTTAGCATTCCTACAATCCCTGCAATCACGCCTGATGCGGCGGCAATACTTGCCAGCGTTATTGGTTCACCGAGTTCGCCAATGCCTTCCATGCCTTCTATGTTTTCTGAGTAATGTATCTCTGCACCGAGCAACTGATCGAGTGGCGTGTATTCATTCATGTATTGAATCATTCCATCTAAACCATCCAGTCCATTTACTGCCTTGTCTTTATTGCCTTTTCCACTTAATATGGCTTTGCGCAGATTATCCGGCTTGCCGCCTGCTTTGTACAAAATATTCTCCAACCGTTGTCTGGTAGCAATCAGCTTCTGAAACTTTTCCGGTAGAATCCCTTTGTTCTGTGCATCCTGCGGCGATAAATAAGTCCACCTTAACCTGCCCGCAACATTTTTAATATTCAGTTTCATGGAAGCCAAAATACCGTTGCGCAAAGCGATGGTAGCAGGGTTCACTTTGTTTACTTTATTGATGATCTTTTTTATACCCTTCGTCTTTTTAGTCGGCATGGCAGCACCTGGCTTTTTATTTCTTAGAGAAGCCTTTGCCGCAGACCTGTTTTTTGCTGGAGCCATAGCAGGTTTTTTTCTTTGTGCAGAAAATCGCTGCTGTATTATTTTACCCAGTTCTTCCATGCCATTGCCTGTACGCATATAATGCAAATCGTTGGGATCGCTGTACAGGGAAGGACTGCCATCAAAACCGTTTAAATATTGTAAGTCCATAGGATAATCTTTTTTTTCCCTGAAGGGTACTTCGTAATCAAATTTTTCGGTTACACAATCAATGATGATATAACCTTTTGTTGTTGGCACTACCGGATATATGTGCTGGAAATACGCATGGTTGTATTTGGTTATTCTCAGTGTGTGTGGTATGTTTAAATTGCTCAATACACTAGAAATAAAAACCGAATAACAATCACAGTCAACCCCGGTAAATCGCTCGTGCCATGCCCTTGCGGGACTTCTTATTTGTTCATAACCATCCCTGTCTTTTTTATAAGCAATGTGGTTGTAAACGAACCGCCAGATATTGCTGCATGTTTCATAAATGCTGTTGCCTTTTAATGTTGCAGCAAGCTTATTTGTGTGGCTCAACGTCTCCTGCACTACTTTTGGAATGAAGGCTACGGTATGGTACACATTGGCATCTTTTCTAATAGTAGCCGTTGTATTGGTTGCTACAGGAAAGAGATGAGAATACCGTTCACCACTTTGGATGTTTCTTTTTTGGTTCGCTTCCATAAAATTTTAATGCTTACATTTTGTTGACTGCTCTTTGCAACATCAAGGGATTTATTTTTTTACCGTTACTTCCTGTTCGCTTTGATAAGGGATACTGGTGATGCCTATATCTACCACTGTCGTACTTTTTATGGTAAGCTTTACCGGCTCTTTATTGTGAAACGATTTTACAAGTGCAAACACCACAGAGAACACACTTGTAACAGGAATGCGTACCAATATCTTTTCTACTTTAGCTTCCCCAAATGCAGCAATTTTTATGTCTTTATTTACTGCCTGCGAACTTCCAATCGTAGTGCCTTTATAGATCAGTTTTATAAAAGGATACTTGATAGAAAAACTTCCTCTTGTCGGATTTTTTAATAACACATCTACTCGTATGGTTACTCCTTCCCAGTTGAGCGAATACAGATTTGCTGTAGGAATAATTTCCATTTCGGATTGTGCCTGGCGAAGTCTTTTTATAAATCCAACTCCTGCAATTACGCCTGCACCGAGAAATGTACCTGCGAGTACTTTTGTTATGGAACTCATTTTTTTATGTTTCGTTTTCTGTCTATAAAATCTGCTGCCAGTTTAAAGCCTAACCATATTGCACCACCCATTGCTGCTTTTATTGCATAATCTGCAAAACCTTCTAAATCCATATTGGCTAAAAAAATAGCACCGGTTAGTAGAATGTTGCTACCCGAATTTCCGTTAATTGATGTTTTTGTTTCCATTGTTTTATTTAGTTTGATAAAGCAAAGATGTGATGGGTTAAAAAGGTCGTTTCTTGGTTTGGGAAGCTTTGTGCAGCTTTGGTTTAAACAAAGCCGCTTTGGTGCAAACAAGGCTTAATCAGCACTGATTTGTCCGGGTACACCGATCTTTAAAAAGATTATTTTTACCTGGCTGATCGTGTAAAACCTCCCGTTTTTTTCGCCTATTTCTGCTAGAAATGGCTTCATCCATTTCTTCATTGTTTTAATGCATACATCGTACAGTTTTGCTAGTTCTGTTAGGGAGTATGGTTTTAGGGGTACGCTTGTTGTTGTCATAGTTGTTTATTTGTGTAAGCCAATTATTTGCTGAATTGCTGGTTGGCTACAGTGTTTAAAAAAAGATTTAATAAGACACTCGCATTTTTTTCTATAAAATAGTTTTTCCAGTACTGAAAGTTTTTTACCGTTGGTGCTTCGCTCATTTCTAGCACAGCTATAGCTAAAGCTTTTAATTCTATTTTATAATTTGGTAAGGAGGCTCGTTGTTTTTTGATGTTTAAATACCATGCTTTTGTTCCTGCAAAGCCCAAAGGGTTTTGTTTGTCTAGCCATACAGATGGTAGGGGAATGTATCTTGTTGGGTTTGCAAGTACATACTGCCTTGCAAGCAATACCCTTTGGCAAAAAATGTTGTAACACCGTGTAGGATTTTTTGCGGCGAGTAACAAAGATTTTATACTCGCTTTTGCTGTAGCAATTTCTGTTTCAGAAAAAATACTTTGGTTCCATAGTGCCGTATGAGCAAAGCTCCATGCGGTATTATTTAGTGTATCAATTTCTGTTTGTTGCCCAAGAAATCCTCTGATTACGGTGAAAGTTGGTCTGTAAAAATTTGCGGTTTGTTGTTGTCTCATATTCATTTTACTTTTTGTTGTAGTGAAGTAGAATGCAAATATGTGATGCGGTAAAAACACCGTTTATAGGTTTGGAAACGTTTGGGAAGCTTTGTGCGAAACAAATCCTAACAATGCTAAAGAATGTCAAGTTGTTTGTAATTAGGCGCAAAAAATGTCATTAGGTATAAATCTTTTCCGGTTTGTTCCAAGTTGTTCCGAGTTGTTCCTGTTTGTTCCTGTTTGTGGTAGGGTTATCGGTAAAAAATTAGCAAGGGATGGATTGCGGGATCAGTTTCGGAGCGGTCATGAAAATTCCTGTTTGGGTTTCGGAGGGATTGAAAAGTATGGGGAGGGATTGGAAATTAGGAAGGGGATAAAAAATACCATTGTATTTTTTTTACAATGGATTAAAATTATCTAACATGATGTGAAGCTAAGAGTAACGATTTCTAAGAATTTTCTAAGAATGTCTTTTAAATGTCGTCAAATTTTTGAATAATATCTTGTGCTGTAATAGTTATACCTAAACTTATAATAGCTTCAATAATTTCCGATAAATGTAATTGGTCTTTGCTTTTATACGCAAGCAAATGCAATAAAGCATCTGATGTTAAAAGTGAAAATCTTTTTACATCCGTTTTCCAAGTTATTTCATTTATATAATTCGCAAAGTCTGATTTGAATGAATTGCTTATTATCAGGAAACCTATTTTGTTAATACCATCTTTTTTTAATTTTGGACAATAGTGATTAATATATTCGTTGATAGCCCTTTCATCGGACGCCCCCATCATATAACCATTTGAATAAGCTTTAGCATCAACAATAAACGCTACGTTTTCTTCTTTGTGAATAGCTATTAAATCAGGTTCTCTACCCGAGCCTTGACCAAGTGGTTGTACTGAAAAACCTAATTGTTTAAATACTTCACACACTGCTTTTTCAAACTTACTTCCTTTTGCTGAAGACGAAGTTTCAGATTCATTGCCTAGGTCTATTAGGTTGGCAATTATTGGTAATAAATAAGTGTTTATATTAAATGTTGCTATTTTTAAAGCAGATATGGAATTGTCTTCTATAGGCTCTTTTACCTTTTCTTCAGTAGATTTTATTGTTGGTTTTGGATAGGCAGTAATGGTTCTGAAATTCCAGAAGGCATGTTCAGCTTCCCAATTTGTTATTTTTTTGTGAGTGTGGGAGGATAAAATATTTTTTATTTCTTCATTCAGATCATAAAAAGTATTATATGCCTCTTTTTGGCTTGACGGATCTTTCCATAATCCTATATCGGTAAAAGAAACGATAATGGAACTAAACATTACCGGCCATTTTTGATAGTTGTGTATCTGCCAAAAATATGACAAGAAATAGCAGACTGAACCTGGGTTAGGTGCTTTGCGTTTGTCAGGTGCTTTATTAAAAACACTTCCGGTATATTTTTCCAAAGCTTCAATTTTGCTTAAAGCATCTCCTAAATTTCTAGGTTCACTGATGCATTCTTTCAATAGTTTACTTAGTTTTTTATTTTGCTCTTCGCTTTCACTTGTTTTAAGTAAAAGATTGAAAAACATCTGCCCTTTAATAGAAGTAAAACCCCAAAAGTTATTTTTTTTATTGAAACTATCTATGTCTGTTTTAAATTCTGCGGTATCAATTTTACCATTTAAAAAATCATTTATTATCATTTTGAGCGTGATTATAGCTTCAATACGCTTTTCATCTATATTATCTAAATCTTTGCCTTTTGTATCTTGCACCTTTTTATTATCAGCGATGTATTTATCCCAAATAGATATAATTTGTTTTTTGATATTTTGAGTTATCATTTTTAATTTAAGTTATTTTTTATAAAGTACATAATTAAGGTGCAATATTCTCTTTTCTTGTTTTCCCGATTAGGTGTAGAGTATTTTAGCAACAATTGATTTTTATTTATTTGATTCTTGGAGGGCAATAAACTTTTGAATTGACTCAAGACAATGTTCCTTCTATAAACAAGCATATCTTCATTTAAATGCAATTCCTGATTTATATCCGTGTTTATATTCGCATTTTCTGTTTTCAGTAAACCCGAATCATATGAAAATACATTTTCAAATAAATAGTTAGGGTCTTGGGGTTTTATTGTAAGTGTTCTTAATGGAGTCCTTGAAGTATCACAATGTGTAAAATTGGGATTAACATTCTCCCCCGGGCAAACAATTAGCATATTTTCGTGAGAAACATCCCGACCATTAACGGTATTATAATTTGCGAAATCTTGCCTACAAAGACTTTGAGGATACCAGTGCTCTATTTTTAAATGATGTAGTTTTTCTTCTTCTGAATATTCATCTAAATTGCGATTACAATAAGCACATAAATAATATTGTTCTTGTAATAAAGCCCTTTTGTAATTATTCATATGAGGCTTTCTTAGCAAATCATAATTACAAGGACTTCCAACACCCAATAATTGAGTATCGGTTTTAAAATCTTGCAACGGCTGTGGGCCAGGTTGAACCTTGGTAATATTAATCATAATCTCCTAATCATTTAAAAAGTCTAATTTGGTCTGTAGACGAATGATTTCAATATCAGTACCTGAAAGTTTCTTTTTTAAATCTTTAAAGGCTTTTGCACCTTCTTCTATTTTTCCATTATCTAAAAATGAATCTACCTTTTGAATTGCATTCGTTGCCCATTTAGGTCTAAACTCACTACCCATAATTTCGTGGACAGTATCATTAATATCTCTACCAAACCAAGATAAACTGTGATGATACAGCTTGCCGAATTTCATTATAAATAATTCTCCTTGTGCAGAATCTAAATTATTTAAAAAGGAAGGATTATGTGTTGTAACACAGTAATGATTTTGCATCATTTCATTTGTGTTATTATTTTCTTCAATGTTTATTATTAAATCGTCTTGTAATGATGGATGTAGATAGTTATCAGGTTCATCAAATAGGAACAAAGCATTGTTTGTACCTAATATTTCATTTAATGCGGTAATAATGATGACTTGCTTTTCTCCTTCACTTAATTGATCACCATTAATTTCTGTATTATCTTTAATGACTTTAATTTCTAAATCCTTTAAAAGACCATTGTATTTAAGCATTAACAATAATTCAAATACTACTTTAGGATCTTGAATTACATCTTCTGAAAGGTATTGCCATTTACCAATGCTGAAATTAAAAGTGTACTCCTCTTTTAATTCATTATATACATTATCAGGGGTTAGACAAGTTTCTTGTAATTGTTTTAGAAATGCACCAAGACGACCAGTGGCTCCAAAAAAATTCGCTGCCCTTCGTTTATTTAAAGCTGAAATAAAACTTCTTTTTATTTCTGTCAAATCAGCATCAAAATCATTATCCTCAATCAATATAATGTCATTGTCAATTTCTTGCAATCGGTCTTTTAATTCTACTTTGTCAAATTCAGTTTTATTAATTACAATTTTTATTAAGTTTTGGCTATTTGAAATTTTAAGGTTTGCAAATAGCTTTTTGTTTATTCTATCGTTAAAACTAAACGCCCATAACCCTGCGAATAGTAAGTTAAAATCTGAAGGATTAAAAAGAAACATTGGCATTTTTGTATTCTCAACATAACCCTGTTTTGTAGAAGAAGGGTTTTGCTTTAATTGCTTCAACAAATAATCTTCAGTTGTCTGGTAGATGGTTTTAAAATGATTTGATATTCCCGAATAATAGATTATTAGTCTTTTTGGGAGTAATGTTTCATCGGAGTACTTTCTTGAAATTTCTGTATAAAAGTCTTTATCTTTTTCCTTATCAACGTTGATTGATATTTCAGCTTTACCCTCTGCATTAATTAGTAACTTAACAGGAATATAGGCAATATTAAAAGCCGAATGCATTGCCTCTTTTTCTGTTTCAGTTTCGTATCGCAAAAGATATTCTACGTAGGATTGCCGTATGTTGTGAGGGGCTAGATTTTTTTTCTTTAATACAGTTTGTTCATACGCAACCGAAAATATTAATGCTAAGGATTCTAATATGGAACTTTTGCCCGAACCATTAATACCAATAAAAACAGATATTTGCTTTGTAAAGTTTATATCAAACTCTTGTAGCAATTTATAGTCGTGTATGTGTAATTTATTTAGTATCATTTTATTTATTTGAATATATAGTTTTCAAATTCCTCTTTGGCAGAAACAATGTTTTGATTTATTTCATAAGTCAACATATTTATTTCTGATTTGACTTTATCAATGAAACTAACAATTTCGCTTTGAATATTAATTGGTGGCAATACTAAAGGGCTGCTTAAATATTCTTGTGCATTAATATTTGGAACACCTGTAACTCTCTTTGTAGAATCAACCCAACTTTTGTAAAAACTTGATTTCGTATAATAAAATAGATATTTTGGGAGAATTAAATCCTTATCCAATATAAATCTAATTAGATACCCAGCGTATATTGCCTTTCCCATACTTTCATCAAACAAAAATGTTAACCCAACAGTCCCTGACCTTGCTATCAGGAAATCATCTTGCTTAAGTAAATAATTTTGGTTGACTGTGGCACTCGAAACAACTTTGTCATTTAATGTACCATTTTCTTTAATATCTGTAATTCTGATATATCTCACATCAGTAATTTTATTTACAGCTTTTGAATTTGCTCCATATTGCGGTTTACCTATCACAATTTTTGACAAAGTCTGAATGCCATACTTTTTACTTTTTATTTGATTGGAAGATTTTAACTCTTTTACAGACCAATTTTTCAGGTCTTTTAAACGCAAAAAATTTAGTAACCTTGTTCCGGCAACATTCAAATATTGTACATCTAAGGATCCTAAAATATATTCGTCGATTTGCTTTTCCTTTATTTGGATTTGATTTTGCTTTCTATTAATTCTATCTATACGTTCATTGTAAAAATTCAAAACTTCCAATTGCTTATTTAATGACGGAAGAGGAATTTTTACATCTAAAAATTTCTTTTCGTCCATACGTTGCCTACCCGTTGTACCTGAACTTGCACTTTGTGCAAATCGTTGAAATTGTTTAGTGGTAGTAAGCAATACTAAAAACTGTGGTATTATTTTAGTTTCGTCAATATCATAAGCAAAAAAATCAGCCGTTATTATTGCCTCATTAACCTCTTCTGTAGCAATACCAAATGCTCCATTTCTTGCATCTATTTTAGACATTAAGAATTGACCCTGTTTAATTATAAACTGCTTCTTTGTTCCAATTTTTTTCCCAATTTCTGTATCTCTTACCTTAATGCCTTTATTGTATAAACGAATAGTTACCCGTTTGTAAATAGTTTCATCATCAACTAATATTTGGGTTTTATTACGCAATAAAAAATTGCCAATTCTTTCTAACTTAAAATCTTCATTATAGTTAAATTGATTTGCCAGTAAATGGGCTACACTCCAATTACTGAGATTTTTATATCGTAATGTTTTAAAACTTACTATCATAATTGTTTAGTTCCAAAGTTTTTTTTGAATACGATAGTCTGTGTACACTTTTAATAACTCGGGCAATTCATCTTCACCACTTGCACCGGTGGTTGTAATGCCTGCCTTTTGTATATCTGAAATTGGAACTTCATAATCAAATTTCTCTCTTATAAACTCCTTTTTTTCAATTTCCATTTTTAGCTTAATGGCATTAAGTTTATATTTTAATTCTTTTTTTTCGACTATTGTGAGAGAGTTAGCCTCTTTAATATTCAGTTTCTCCTCGATTGGTTTTATATCGGTTCTGTATTTAGCACTGATTGTTTTTTCCGCCTCTTTTGTTATTTTATCATAATCGGCTTGTTCGCTTTGTGTGAATTTTTTAAGAAATACCAAGCTCGTTTTTACTGTTGCGCCACTGCTTACAAAAACATCTTGTGGTAGGGAAACCAATAGTAAAATCTTTGCCCTACCTTCAAAATAATCTCTAACGCTTTCAAGATTACCACTATTTAAAACTCCTTCAGGTAATACAATACCCATTCTGCCACCTGGCTTTAGCAAGTCTAAACAACGTTCAATAAATAAAACTTCAGTTGCACCAGAAGTTTTTCCTGTCTTAAATAAACCCCTTATGGATTCACCAAAATTGTCGGTAACCTGCCTCATTTCATCAACGTATAAATCTCCATACTCTTCAATGTACTTTTCTATCATTGACTCGTTAGTGTATTTGTCGTCAATTTCAACTGTTGGAGAATCCTTTTTTAGATTAGTACCGAAAGGCGGATTTGTAATAATTACATCAAACCTATTTCTGAATATTCCGTTTACATTAAGCAGTCCGTCATTGTGGTGAATACCATTATGACCATCACCGTGCATAATCATATTCATTTTTGAAACCCTTGCCATTCTTGGGTTTGCATCAGTACCATAAATTGATTTACGGGATAACTTTTGTATTCTTTTTTCTTGTTCAGCATTTGTATCAACAAGATAAGATTCGTATAGCTTTTGTAATTTTTCATCATCAATATTCTCCAATTCATTTCCGAATATTGTTTTTTGTTTTTCCTTCTTAAGGTTTATATATTCTATATCAATATCTTTTTTTACTGATTCAAAAGTTTTAATTAAAAAGCCACCGCTACCAGCACAAGGATCACATATTAATTCGTTTTCCTTTGGACATAATAATTCCACAATGAAATCTACAATTACCCTTGGAGTAAAAAATTGACCTAATTCCCCTCTAAAAGTTCTACCTAAGAATTTTTCAAATGCTATGCCCTTTACATCAGCACTCGTACTTGTTAGATTGTATATTTCAAGTTCTTCAACGATTTGTTCAAAACTATTTTCTCTTAATTTGATTCTTTCGTTAGTTTCAAAAATATTATCATTCGCAAATTCTTCTTTAACATCTTCAAATAATCTCTGCATATAAGAAGTTTCCTTTTCACTTTTTCCACGGCTCAAATTCCAAGCATCTTTTAGTTTTTCAAATTGTTTTTTTGAAAAAATAGCTTCTTGCTTTGGATTTCTTTCATACATTATTTTGATGAACAGAATTTTACTTATTTCGTCAAAAGAAGCTTCGGGACTTAGCTTATCATTATTTCTAATTATATTATGGCATTTATGAAGCAGTTTAGCAAATTCATTACCAGTAAATTCCTTTGTTTTAGCTAATGCTTCATTAAGTTTTTTAGCATCAGAAATATCGTTCAGGTGGGGTATGTCATTTACAGGTTGCAGCTTTAAAGGGATTTCCTCTTCAACTGTTTTATATACTTGTAATTCCTTACCATTACTGATTGCAAATAATTTGGCTCTGCTCCAAGTAGCATAATTATAACCTTGATAGCAGTCCTCTACTTTTAGTTTTAAAGATTTTGCTTTTAGTTCGACAACTAAAAATGCTGTTTTTTTTGCTTTTTTATCAGCTTCATTTAACCAAACCACAAGGTCTGCACTTGCTCTGCCATTTCCTCTTTGTGATTTTGTTAATTTGACTTCTTGGTTCATTTGTTTTAATGAATAACCATAATCATCTATAAGCTTGCAAATAAATTCTTGCCTAACTTCTTCTTCCGGCTTATATAAAAGCCATTTATTTAAAAGTGGGGCAAATATTTTATTATCTTTTATCTGGACTTCCATATAAATAATTTGATTTCTTAATTGTTTATTTCTTAATTTATTTTTTCACCTCACTTTACACTCTCCTTAAATTTGTTTTAACTTTTTGATATTCAAAAAGTTTAGGAAATATTGTTAGTAATGGGGTTTTGCAAATATATTTACTCTTAAAACCTATATTTTGGGTGAAATTATGATTTGTAATAAGAATGAGTATATAATATATGAATGAATATTTTTTTGTTGTTGGTGATTATTTAAAAGGAAAACCTGTATATCCTGTAATTAGAAGATTTTTAAATCTTTTATTTTCAATCAGCCTAACTTCTTTTCTATTCGAAAAATTTTATTTTAAATATACACTGTATGATATTACAGATTATAAATCAATTTTCGATTTCTTTATCAATGGTAGTTTTTTTGTACCCTTTAGTATTTTTATAATTATTCACTATTTTCTTGATTGGATTTCTGACGGATTTTTTTTATTGTTTAGTATGCGTAAATCAAGTGAGATTGTGACTGAAATTTATAATTATGAACTGAACAAATACGATTATAGAAGTTTTGTTGATAAAATAAATAATAACCCAGTTATTAAAATGCCAATACATTTTAATAAACCGGTAATCAATAAACTTTTAAAACATCTTTCAGACGAATTAACTATAGAGCAATGGGAGGCTGCTGAGATTTTATTAGAACAGCAGAAGTCTAGTACTAAAGAAAGTTTTAAACTAACAATTAAAGCTTTTTTGACTTTCACTGTATATTTTACTATCGTTCCTTATTTTGGATGGTTTCTATATTCACTAGTTATTATTGTATTATTCCTTATTTCTTTTGGATTATATTTTGCTTATTTACTCATGGATATTTTACCCGCCATTATTACTAGATTTCAGCACCATGTCTCAATTTATTTATCTGATAAAATTCAAGAAGAGCAGTAAATTAATTGGTATATTATTTAGCATTTGACATTTATTTTGCCATTTTACAAAATAGTTCTATGTTTGTTTCCCAAAAGGAAATAAGCAAATGATAGGAATTATAAACCCAAACATGATTGTGTTAGCAAGAGAAGCAAGAGGATTAACGCAAGCAGAACTAGCAGAAGAAATTGGAATAAGTGCCACCAATTTAAGTAAAATGGAAAGGGCAGATATTGGTATCAGTAATGGTTTGGTAGAAACGATCAGCGAAAAAACATCTTTCCCACCACACTTTTTCTACCAAGGAGGAGACATAGTTCCCGAAAACCTCAATTACCGCAAAAGAGAAATTGTAGCGCAAAAACTAATTACACCCATCCATGCAAAAGTAAATATTGTAAGAAAGCATGTGCATTTTCTTACAATGGCATTGAACATACAAAATGCGCCGGTGCCGGTAATGGAAGTTACAGAAACGCAAACCCCGCAAATAATTGCTGCAAAACTTCGCAAACATTGGAAGGTTGAAACGCCCATCATTACCGACCTAACAAAATTGATTGAAGATAATGGCATTGTAATAAAATCATTTCCTTTTAATACAGACAGGGTGGATAGCCGCAGCATTTTAACCGATGATAAGTTTCCTATCATATTTTTTAATGAATCATTGCTAGGCGACCGGCAGCGTTGGTCCTTAGCTTACGAGCTGGGGCAATTAATCATGCACACTTTCAGCATTGTTCCCTTAGATAGAAGTGTATCGCACGAAGCCAATGCCTTTGCAGCTGAGTTTTTAATGCCCGCAAAAGATATTATAACAGATTTTAAAGACGGTGTTACTATTCCATTGTTGGGAGAATTAAAACGTAAATGGAAAGTATCAATGATTTCGCTTTTATACCGGGCAGATGATCTTGGTTTATTAAGCCCTAACCAAAAACGCTACTTAATACAACAGTTCAACCAGCTAAAAATACGAAGACGGGAGCCAATGGAACTAGACATTGCCAAAGAACAACCAAGGCTCATACAAAGATGGATTGCAGACTTTAGAAGCAAAACCAAATTAGGCGTCTTAGAAATGGCAGCCTTGCTTTTCCTGAACGTAGATGAATTTTTAGAATTATACTCATAATAATAAAACGAACCAAAACATAACAACTAAACGAATCAAAAGATGGGAACTATCAATTTAATAGAAGAAATAAGACCTTCCTCCATAAAAGACCTTGCCAGCGTTTATGGTTGCTGCGATAAAACAATGAAAAAATGGATCATACCGTTTCAATCAGAAGTAGGTGTAAAGAATGGCAGGTATTATTCTGTAGCACAGGTAAAAATAATATTTGACAAATTGGGTTTGCCATGCAAAGTGAAACATTAGTTGGCGTAATATAAGTGACCTTTACTATGGTAATTTTGCATTATCTGCCCTATTACAATGCCTTAACGAGAGAAAAATTATAATTAGAGCCTGCATAGATACCCTTAGCATAAATCTTTACTGAGTTGATACTGTAAATGCCTAATCGCCCTTAAAATTATTGATAGTAAATACTCATCTTTATTTTAAAATCAGTAGAAACGTTTCGCTTAATTCTCCTGATAGTGGAGGGCTCGAATACTAATTTGCAATTATTTTGTCAAATTATTAGAGGACATCGTACTTTTAATTAAAATATTTATTTAATGTTGATAGAGGATAATTTATCCGTAGAACAATATTGGCGATTTAATAAGAATCACTCAGTAGGGCTTTTTACTGATATGAACCTTTATTATGAAGCTTTATATATAGCAATAACAAAAGGTTTTATTAATGTTAATCTGCTGGAGAAGAATTTACTTCAGCGAGTTATTGGATTGAAATACATTGACACCTTTAAAAAAAGTGCTTTTCAAGGTTTATTAAGAGAATTAAATAAATTTAAGTTAGTCTATAAAGAGGGTAATGACTTTTATAATACACAATCGGGTTTGAGTCTATACCAGCTTTACAAAATTTCTATTGAAAAATACCATGATGTTTTACTCGAAAGGATGAATAGAGAATACGGAATACCGGGATGGTTCATTTATAGATTATGGTCAATAAACCCAAAGGGCCAAGGCCAAATTGTCGTTCCTTCCCCTATCAAGACATGGAAACCTGTTAAGCGAAAATGGAATGAAAATGCATGGATCGAAGAATTAAAGAATGTAGCAGAAGAAACTTATTTTCAGATAAATAGAAAACTTCCAGGGTCATTTCCTATGCCCATGGATAGATGGATATCTAGTTTAAAAATTGAATATGAAAGATTGGGCAAAAGAAAACAAAGAAGAGTATCAAAAAATCTGACTCCTGATACTGATAGAAAACTTGAATTTTTTTCTCCCAGAGCTAGATTAACTTTAGCAATGAAAGACGTTGCCGTAAATTTTCTATTCGCAAATAAATACTTGACAAATGCAAATAACGATTTCATTCCTACTAAAATTAATCGACTTCCAATTAATAGTAGAACCTTCATGGTTTGGTGTCCTAGACTTGAAACATTTGAATTAATTTATTATTCAGATTACTTTCTAGATATTCCTGGACGCGTAATTTTTCCATGTTCGGTTTTTTCTCCCGAAGGAATAATGAATAATTTTGAACCTTTAAATTTTATTAATTCACCAAAGAAAGAAATTTTATTTAAACATAAACCTGAATATTCTTTTTTTCAGGCGGAATTTATTAATACTTTAAATGAATGTTATCAAACAATCTATAATAGGGAGGGAATTATCTATGTCTCTCTTCAAGAAGTTAGAGATATGGTTTGTAGATTGTTAAGGATTAGTGCAGCAAGGTTTGAAAGGTTTTTAGAACTTTCATTCAGAGCATCAGTAAAGCGAGAAATTAATATTGCGATAGCACTGGAAACTGATATTAGGGAGGATCAACAATCCGGTTCGCAGATTCAGCGCCGTCCTGTTTTTATAAATAATATTCCTCATTCCTTAATAGCAGTTAAAAAGTTTAATTAATGTCAAATATTTTCAGGAAACCCACTCCGTCCGAGGAGAAAATTAATAAATACGCAAAGCTTGGTTTTCGTCATAACCCTTTTCCAGTTGATCCTGCTGTAAAACCCTATAGTAAAGACGAAAGAGAGAATGGTTCTATTTATACTACAGATTTAAGGGAAAGTGAAATTGAACAATTTAAAAAAGTAGTTATACAGAGCGATTCAAAAATAAATTTATTAATGGATTATGCTGCTTATAGAGGTAGGGGAATCGGGAAAAGTGCTTTTTTAAATTATTTACAAAAAGAAATTAATAAGGATTTAGGAGATTCTATATCAAAGGGACAGCAAGTAATATATGCTATATATATTAATCCTGGTGGTGAGAAAAAAGAAAGAAAGTTTGCTCAGTTGGCAAAAATGATTTTAGAATCCATTGTAAGTGATAATTTATTTCTGATAGCGTTCTGCCGACTTAGAGCGAATTCAGGAAAAATACCTCCTGAGTTATTGGCAAATATTAACTATCAAAATCTTTCAACAACATTAGGAAGTAATGATTGGTTACGATCAAAAGATGTGGCAGTTGATGAAGTTGATTTAGAAGTCGAAAAAAAACTACAAGAACACGGCGTAACTTTTTTTAAAGGATCCGAACCAGGTATATCTTTATTTGGCAGAAGTTATCTAGACTTTACTAAGATTTTTTCTAATGAAAATACAGAATTTTATTGGAAAAAGTACGGTGTTGATTTCATTTTTAGTGAATTAGTTAGATTATTTAAAGCAGCAGATTTTTCAAATATTGTCCTTCTTTTCGATGAAGCTGAAAAAATTATAATTTCTCAAAACTTTGGAGAAAGACGGGAATTTTGTGACAATCTCAGATACTACTTTATTGACGGCAGCAATGAAAATGCTAATAATCATTTTTATAAATTGCTTATGACTATTCACCCAAATAGTCAAGAGTTATTATTAAGTCATTGGAATGCAGCGGGATTAGACAGATTCTCAGTATTAGGCGGGGAAGGTGCAAATGCTAATACCATTTTCTTTACACCATTAAAAGACCCGAAATTGGCAATTGTTCTTGCCCAAGAATATTTAAATAGTGCCCGTTTGGTAGGTCAAGGTAATAAGGGAGATTTGTTGCCATTTACGAAAGATGCATTAGCAAAAGCAATTGAAATATGTGAAGGAATACCCGGCAAATTTTTAAAACTTTTGTACAATGCTATTGAACAATCTATCTCCGAAAACTGGAAAACAATAACTCCTGATTTAATTGAAAATATTTGGAAAAAAATAATTGATATTGAAATGAAATATGTTCCTATTCCGGATGAATTGCCGGAGACTAAAGTTAATTTAAGATGATATGGACAAAATCGTAACCTGCCGTTATTTTGAAAAAAAGGAACTGGATAAATTATTTTACAGAAACATTTTACCTGAAGAAATAGAAATCGGTGTAGTAAGCGGGGTGTCAGATTCCGCAGGTTTTAGTATGATTATAGAAAAAGGAAAATTAGCGGGTGAAACCGAAGCAACTTTAAAAAATAATTATTTAAATGTCAGTACAAAAGTAGCTGACGGTAGAATTTGGATAGTCGGTTTAGACTCTACCAGTCTATCTAATGCAATGTTAAACGATGAATTTTCAGATTTTTATCTTGACAAAAAAAGCAACCCCATTGAACTTTCTACTAGGTGTGCATTACATTATGGACAACACGCTTATTGGACTGAAAACGTCTATGATGAATGTTTTGAATAATGATTGAATGCACAGTAGATACCCATATTCTAGCAGAGATTTTAATGCAGTATAATCCCGCTCGGGCAGAACTACCATTGGTTTCAACAGAATCGATGGGTCCCTCCATTTCTAAAAAGTTAAATATCTGCATTGAAAGTGCAGGGTTTGAAGGAGTAATTATAGCTTCTGCTTTCGCCTTTGTAGAAATAGTAAATCAATTCAAAAAAGTTTCAAAAGAAAAATTCAATATGGCAAGATGCATCGGGATGTTGAATCAGCCGCCTGATTGGTTTATTGTAGAACCTTTTGACGCTACAACAATTTTTCATCTCATCTCTGTACCCAAATTTAATCTCAAACAAATTAACATAGAATTAGCTGATGCCATTCATGTTGCTACTGCTATGCAGAGAGGTCCTAAAACAGTTTTAGTTACAAATGATGGAGTTTTAAATAACTTAAATTTTGATAATCTCAATATTGAAGTTCTAAATTCACTGAATGATTGATGCCCAGGTTTCAGAATAAGACATCTAAAAATCTCAAACCAACTGAGCTATTAAATAATAGAGAGTGGAATAAATAGGAACAAACGGGAATTGTTTGGCACTAACCTGCCACAACCTTCCTAAACCAGTAAAGTTCGATTTTGTGTCATTGTATGTTTGCTGTAAACAAAATATACAATGGCAAATATTATCAATTTAGACACCTGGCTTGCAGAAAACAAACTAGGCAAGGGCAAGCAATTATTTCTTACTGAAAAGCAGGTAAGATCATTTTCATGCTTTGAAAATGCAACAGACGATGAAGTCCAACAGATCATCAACAGCCTTCACATACTCTCCTTAATCACATATGAATTAGTAACAAAAGAACTCAACCAGCAAATGGTTGAAGCAACGGCAGCTTAAATTAAAAATATTTACATAATATGTTGATTATCAATAAATTTGTGTTTTAAAAACTACGTATTATGGTACAAAATGAAGCGTTTATAAAATTTGCAAAAGGTGTAGAAATTGCAAAGCTAAAAAAATCAAATAACTGTGTTATTTATACAAGAGTTTCTACCAAAGAGCAGGCAGATAATAACCTGAGTTTAGAAACGCAGCGCAAGGGTTGTGAAGCGTATGTTTTAAAGCATGGGTACGATGTTCTTTCGTACTTTGGTGGTACTTATGAATCTGCCGCAAGCGATGAACGCAAGCAGTTTCAAAAAATGATAGACTTCTCCAAAAAGGCAAAAACAAAAGTTTCTTACATCATTGTTTACAGTTTAGAAAGATTTAGCCGTACCGGAGATAATGCTATCTGGCTTTCACGGCAGTTAAGAGAGTTGGGTATTTCCATTATTTCTGTAACGCAACCTATTGATACTTCTAACCCATCCGGCATATTACAACAAAACATTCTTTTTCTTTTTGGGCAATACGATAATGATTTGCGCAAGCAAAAATCTATGGCGGGTACAAGGGAGAAATTGCTAACGGGTGTATGGTGTACAAGAGCGCCCTTTGGTTATGATAATGCAAGAAGAAACGGAGAACGTTTAATAGAATTAAATGAGAAAGGTAAAATATTGCGGAAAGCTTTTTTGTGGAAAGCAAATGAGAATATGTGCAACACGGAAATAGTTGCGAGGTTAAAAGCTCATGGTGTAATAACCTCAGTTAAAACGCTTGGAGGGATATTTAGAAATCCATTTTATTGTGGTTTATTATCACACATGGCATTGGGTGGAGAGATGGTGGATGGCAAACATGAAGCATTGGTTTCAAAAGAAATATTTTTAAAAGTGAATGATGTTAAGTTTAGGGATTATGGACTTACACAGAATCCTCATTTTGAAAGTACACCCTTGAAATTGTTTTTTAAATGCGATACCTGCGGCGAACACTTAAGAGGGTATTTGGTAAAAGCCAAAGGTTTGTTCTATTACAAATGTGATAACAGTAAAAATTGCTCCTGCAATAAAAGTGCATTGCAATTGCATAAAAAGTTTGAAGAGATTTTAAGTGAGATAAGGCTAGATGAAAAATATATTCCTCTCTTCAAATTACAAATGAAAACAATTTATAGTCAGTTGAATGAGGACAGAGATAAAGCAAATGAAGCGTTCCAAAGGCAACTCATGGAGATAAAAAAGAAAGTGGAGAGATTGGAGGAAAGGTACATAAATGAGGAAATAAACTCAGAACTATATAATAAGTTTAGCAAAAAGTTCAAACAGGAAACTTGGGAAATTGAACAACAACTAAGTAACTGCCCAATCAGCGCCTCGAACTTTGAATATTATATGAACCGCTCAATTGAAATTTCAACGAAACTCAATGTGCTATGGACTTCCGGTAATTTCCACACGAAACAAAAAATACAAAAACTCCTATTTAAGGATGGAATCTATTATAATAAGCAAAAAGACCAGGCTCGAACCACAAATTTAAATTCTGTATTTCTTCTAAACGCCCGTCTGAAGGGCATTGCAGGGGGAGGAAAAGAGGAACTTCAAAGTGATTTTTCTTTGAAGTCCCTTTCGGTGGTCCCGCCAAGAATCGAACTTGGATCTAAAGTTTAGGAAACTTCTATTCTATCCATTGAACTACGGGACCATTATGTATAAAACTTCTATTCTATCCCCTTCTGAACGGTGTTTATCCGGGCAGGCACTGAACTACTCGACCATTTAAATCTTTCCAAAACCAAGTGGTGTCTTTAAGATTGCCATATATTAACCGCAACTTTTTACAGGAGCGCAAAAATAAGACATTCCATAAAATTCTCTCTCAAATATATATTGTTGAAAAAGCAAAAATGAAAAATTTACACAGTTGAATTTTTTCTAATTCTTTTTAATTTATTCAATCCATTCACATCTTATCCACGTAAGTGGAATTTAACAACTCTTTTTATTAATTCAATTTAACAAAATTATCCGATCATGAATTTAAGATTTACAAACGTAATCTTACCGGTAATGTTGCTGATGTTGTGTTCAACCACATCATTTGGCCAGGCTGCAAAGGAAAACCCTATAACCACTGCAGTACCGTTTTTAAGATTAGCCGCAGATGCACGTACTGCAGGCATGGGCGATGTTGGTGTAGCCACAAACCCAGATGCAAATTCTTCCTTTTACAATGGAGCTAAAACAGCCTTTAATGTAGATAAATTTGGTATAGGGGTTACCTACACACCTTGGTTAAGCGAACTGGAGATTAGAAATCTTTATCAGTTGGCATTGTCTGGTTATTATAAGTTTGATGCCAACCAAGCGATCAGTTTTGGTGCAAGAAACTTTAGCCAGGGCGAATTTAATTTTACTGATGAGAATGGTCAGGACATTAAAAGTTTTAGACCAAACGACCTTGCGTTGGAACTTGGTTACTCACGCAAATTATCTGACAAATTTGGTATTGGTTTAACTGCCCGTTATATAAACAGCAGGCTGGCAGATAATGTAGGCGCTAACAGTACTTATAAAAATGGAAGTGCTGTGGCTGCAGATGTTTCTGCTTTTTATCAATTAAAAAGCGGATGGAATTTTGGACTTGCCTTTACAAACCTTGGCAGCAAAATGGACTATGGTGCCGGTAAAACATTCATACCTGCAAACATTGCGCTTGGTACATCTTACAACAAAAGTATAGATGCTGATAACAAAATAACTTTTGCTTTTGAAGCGAACAAATTATTGGTACCTACACCTCCAGATCCTACAGATGCTGCTAAAGTAGCAGAGTACGAAAACCAAGGCGTAGTAAGCAGTTGGTTTAAATCGTATGGCGATGCACCAGCAGGTGGTAAAGAAGAATTAAGAGAAGTACAATTAGGCTTAGGAAGTGAGTACTCTTTTAAAGACCAGTTCTTTTTACGTGCAGGATACTTTTATGAAAATAAATTAAAAGGCAACAGAAATTATGCAACTGCTGGAGCAGGCTTTAAATACAAAGCCACCGGTTTCAGTCTTTCTTATTTAATACCTACAGGCAACAATACCAATAACAATGCTTTGAAAAATACCTTCAGATTGTCATTGTTATTTGGCAACAAAAACGCAACAACTTCTAACTAAAAAAAATTAAAAATTTAATAGAATGAAAAAATCTATAATGAAAATAAAGCAATTGATGATGGCGCTTGCACTATTGGCAGGTGGCTTTTCATCGTTTGCTTCCAGCCACAGAGAGGCGCCATTAATCTCTAACGATCCATTGGCAGATAATACGGATGTTTATGCATTTCGCAGTCCCGATGATCCAAATACAGTTACCATCATTTGTAACTATATTCCTTTTCAATTACCAGAAGGAGGACCAAACTATTATAATTTTGGTACCAACATTCGTTACGAAATACACATCAAAAATAAAACGACTACCACTACAGATGATATTTTGTACAGATTTACGTTTTCGCAAGTAAACCAAGATCCAACAACATTTTTCAACATTCGTTTAGCGCAGCAAAATTTAAAAACTACTTACACATGTGAGAAGAGTGTAAATGGTGGTGCATTTGTTTCTATTGTTACTAATGGAATTGTGCCTCCGGCTAATATTGGTCCACGCTCTATTAACAGCACTCCTGTTGGGTTAGGTGCTCCAAGCTATGATGCATTAATTACTGCAGCTATAGCAACAGCTACAAGTGGAGAAAGAGTATTTTGTGGTCCGGTAGATGATCCTTTCTTTGTAGATCTTGCAGGTGCATTTGACCTAGGCAATTTCCGCCCTGAAGGTAATAATACCAACGCTACTATTGATGGGTTAAACAGATACAATGTTCATAGCATTGCTTTAAAAATTCCAATCAATCTTTTACAAAAAGATGGTAAAACAGCAGCACAAGCTGCCAATATATTAGATGCCGATTTCGTTATTGGTGTATGGGCAAGTGCCAGCAGACAACAAATAAAAACATTGAGCACAACCGGTGCAGGTACTGAAACTTTTTCAGGTAACTGGGTACAGGTTTCTCGCCTTGGTATGCCATTGGTAAACGAAGCAATCATTCCGGTAGGAATGAAAGATAAATGGAATGCTTCTAACCCTGCGCAAGATGTACAATTTGCACAATACTTTACCAATCCTGAGTTGGCACTTTATATGGATGACAGCCAGTTTGGTACTGCGGTACCTGCATTAAATGCATTAAGAATACAGGCTCGCTCACAAGGAAGTTTTGATTTTAGAAATGGTAAAGCAGGATTATTTTCTTTGAAAGGTACAGCAGCAGTTGCTGGTACAGCATTGGCTGAAAATGCTTTTGGTGGCGTATTGTTACCAAATGCTACCAGCCCAAGAGCAGTAGATATTTTGCCGATATTTTATACAGGAGTTCCAAACCTTGCTCCTTATCAGTTGGCTACAGGTAAACCAGTTGGAAATCCTTTGGCAGCAGGTAAACCATTTATAAATAATTTTTTACCTACCCTTGGCGATATGCTTCGTTTAAACATGGCTGTACCTCCAACGCCTCGTAACGATCCTAAATTTAGCAGTCTTGGTATTGTAAATGCTGCAG
>JANPIF010000102.1:0-2720 GCA_031424845.1 Ferruginibacter sp. | reverse complement strand
CATCAGCTTTCATTTTTTCGTTTGCAGTTATAGAAAATTCTACTCTTCTGTTTGTTGCACGTCCGTCTGCTGTTGCGTTATCAGCCTTCGGTTGTATTTCGCCATACCATTTTACAGTAAGTCTGCTAGCGGCAAGGCCATCTCTTTTTAATTCTACTCCTACAGCATTTGCTCTTCTTTGAGATAATGTCATGTTAGAAGATTCTGTTCCTACATTATCTGTATGGCCTTCTACCAAAATATTCGTTTCAGGGTATTCAGTAAATATTTTTACCAGTTTATCAATTGCAAGTCTTGAGTTTGGTGTAATATCATATTTACCGGTTGCAAAATAAACACCAGCTTTAGATCCATCAGGGTTGTTTTCATCAAAAGTTACATTTATACCTTCCCCTATTCTTTCTACTTTTGCGCCTGGTATTTCTGTTTTAATTTTTTCAGCCTGCTTATCCATTTTGTTACCAATAATACCACCGGCTACACCACCAACTGCTGCACCAATAATGGCACCCACTGCGGTATTATTTTTATTGCCAACATTGTTGCCAATAATCCCGCCAATAACTGCACCACTTGCAGCACCAATGGCTACACCTTTGTCTCTGTTACTTGCTCGTCTTGTAGCATCACAACCTGTTGCCATTATTGCTACTGCCATTAAACTGTATAAACTTTTTTGTATTATATTTTTTATCATGATTGTTTTTTTAATTGTTTGGGGTTATAGTTGAATTTAGTTTTTTACAAAATTGTATGTGAATGAAGCTGGTTTACCTTCGAAAGTGATATCGCTTTTTAATTGCATTTGCGTATCAGTAATATTTAAGATAGTAAAGCGGAAACCTGCTTTACCTTCATCCATATCTTTATATTTATTATCTACTCTTTTATACTGAAGCATTTTAGGCATACCTGCTTCTTCGTAAATTGACCAACGGATATTTCTTTTAATGGCAACACACTCACCGGCATTTTTGCTTATTTCATAAAAGCCAAGGCTGTTGTTTTGATTAAAATTCCAACTGCTGCCAACAAAGCAATTGAAATCTGCTTCATCCAATACCTGCGCTTTAATTTTACCGGTTATACCTTCGGTTGTAATTGTTTGCAATTGCCAATTTCCATTGACTGATTTTTTGTAATTACGGGCTTCTTTTGAAGAAGAACAAGATGAAATGAGAAGCACTATCAACAATGCGCTTATTACCAAACTTAATTTTTTCATGTAGTTATTTTTGGATGATTAAAAAACAGAATTTCTGTAGGGTTAAGGGTATACTAATTTCAATTTTGATGCCAAACAAGGCATTTGAAGTAGTAACAAAATTTACAGAGGGGCAATAAAATTTTAAACCATTAAATAATGTAATGATAAAGAGTAATAAGAAAAAATTAGAGATGAAAAGTTTTACTGACTAAGCAGACTCAAATTGTTTTAAAAAACGGAGATCATTTTCGCTAAACAAGCGTAAATCTTTTATTTGATAAGAAAGCATTGTTATTCTTTCTATCCCCATACCAAAAGCAAAGCCGGTATATTTATTACTGTCAATTCCACAATTTTCCAGCACTTTTGGGTGAACCATTCCACAGCCTAGGATTTCTACCCAACCAGTTTTTTTACAAATGTTGCAACCTTCGCCACCACAAATAAGGCAACTTATATCCATTTCGGCGCTTGGCTCAGTAAATGGGAAGTAGGAAGGGCGAAACCTTATCTTAACATCTGCCCCAAACATTTCCGTAACAAAAAAGTAAAGCGTTTGTTTTAAATCTGCAAACGAAACATTCTCCGCTATGTACAATCCTTCTACCTGGTTAAAAAAACAATGTGCTCGTGCGCTGATGGTTTCGTTTCTAAAAACACGACCTGGGCAAATAATGCGAAGCGGTAATTTGCCTTTTTGCATTTCTCTTATCTGTACGCTACTTGTGTGCGTGCGCAATAACCAATCGGGGTTTTGACTAATGTAAAATGTATCCTGCATATCTCTTGCAGGATGGTTTTCGGGCAAATTAAGTGCAGAAAAATTATGAAAATCATCTTCAATTTCTGGGCCTTCTGCTACAGAAAAGCCAAGTTTATTAAAAACGGAAACTATTTTATTTTTTATAATACTGATGGGGTGCCTTGTACCTAACGGCATACTTGTGCCAGGTAAAGTAAGATCTAACTCAGTGGCTGTTTTTGTTTCTGAGGAGGTTTCATTGTTTGAAAATGACGCAAATTTTTCTTCTGTAAAAACTTTAAATTCATTTAGCAATTGGCCGGCTTCTTTTTTATTTTCTGCTGCCACATTCCTCATTTCGCCCATAATAGATTTCAATAATCCTTTTGTGCCAAGATATTTTATGCGAAAGCTTTCTATGTCCTCTCCGGTTGTAGGGTTTTCTGCTGTTATCTCTGCTTTGTATTTTTCTATTAGATCACGCAAATTATTCATGCGGCAAATATAATGCATTGAATATTTAGGGTAAAAAATGAAAATGAGAAGATTTTACCATTAACTTTTTCAAAACTGATTTCTTCGTAATTTTATTCCATAAAAAACTAAATAAAATGGCATTATTTGAATCGAGCAATCCGGCTCTTTCGGAAAAAAAATTTACAAGCACTGTTATTTCTGATGTGCTGGATGTAGAAAATGCAATGACGGTAAAAGGGTCGTTGCAAAAATTTGGTGTATTGTTAATTATGGTTTTGGCAAGTTCTTTTTACT
>JANPIF010000101.1:0-4940 GCA_031424845.1 Ferruginibacter sp. | reverse complement strand
ATAACTGAAGATGAAATGTGTCCCGCAGTAATCCGGGACTAACAAAAATAAAAAATGGATTTATCAATTGTAATACCACTCTTTAACGAAGACGAATCTTTGCCGGAGCTTACTGCATGGATTGAAAAAGTAATGGCTGCCAATAATTACAGCTACGAAATTATTATGGTAGATGATGGCAGCACCGATAACTCGTGGGCTGTAATAGAAAATTTACGTACAAAAAACAATGCTGTTAAAGGCATAAAATTTCAACGTAATTATGGAAAAAGTGCTGCGCTTAATGAAGCATTTAAAGTAGCGCAAGGCGATGTAGTTATTACAATGGATGCAGATATGCAGGATTCTCCGGATGAAATACCAGAGCTGCGGAGAATGATATTGGAAGAAAATTTTGATATTGTTAGCGGCTGGAAAAAGAAAAGATTTGATAATACACTAACGAAAAATTTACCCTCAAAATTATTTAATGCAGCGGCTAGGAGAAGCAGCGGTATCAAATTAAATGATTTTAATTGTGGGTTAAAAGCTTACAAAAAAAAGGTGGTAAAAAGCATAGAGGTTTATGGAGAAATGCACCGCTACATTCCTATACTTGCCAAGTGGAGTGGCTTTAGAAAAATCGGCGAAAAAGTGGTAGAGCACCGTGCAAGAAAATACGGTGTTACAAAATTTGGCTGGGAGCGTTTCGTAAATGGCTTTTTAGATTTGGGCTCAATTATGTTTGTGGGCAAATTTGGTAAACGACCCATGCACTTTTTTGGGCTTTGGGGTACACTTGCTTTTATGGCAGGACTTACTATATTTTTATACCTTACCATTTCTAAATTTGCTTTTGATGGTACAGGAATGACGCAGCGTCCACTATTTTTCTTCGCACTTTTTGCAATGACAATTGGTACGCAATTATTCCTTGCTGGTTTTATTGGCGAATTGATTGCAAGAAATTCTCCTGAAAAGAACAGTTACCTTATTGAACAAAAACTGGGAATGTAATTATGGCAAGTGTTGTAATAATTGGTCCTGCACACCCGCTACGTGGTGGTTTGGCTACTTTTAATGAGCGACTTGCAAGGCAGATTATGCACCAGGGATTCAACACAAAGATTTATACTTTCTCCTTACAGTATCCTGGCTTTCTTTTCCCCGGTACCACACAATACAGCGATGCCCCTGCACCAAAAGATATTGATATTAAAGTTTGCATAAACTCAATAATGCCCACCAATTGGCTTAAAGTTGGATTAAATCTTAAAAAACTCAAACCAGATTTTATTGTAGTACGTTATTGGTTACCCGTAATGGGTCCTTGCCTAGGCACTATTTTAAGAATTGTAAAAAAGAATAATCATACAAAAATAATTTGCATAGCAGATAATATTGTTCCGCACGAAAAAAGAAAAGGTGACAATGCTTTTACAAAATATTTTATTAAACCAATAGACTCATTTATTGTGATGAGTGAAAAAGTGATGAGTGACTTAAAGTTGTTTGATACAACAAAACCGGTACAGCTTATTCAGCATCCGTTGTACGATAATTTTGGTGAGAAAATTAATAAAAATATAGCAAGAAAAAATATAGGAATAGCAGGTAATGTAAAAATTATTTTATTTTTTGGTTTTATAAGAAAATATAAAGGATTAGATATTTTATTGGATGCGCTTGCGATTATAAAGCAACAAAAATCTGATTCATTTAAAGTTTTAATTGCGGGGGAATTTTATGAAGACAGAAAACCTTTTGATGATCAGGTAGAAAATTTAGGCCTCCAAGACATGCTTATTTTGCGTACAGATTTTATACCGGATAATGAAGTTCGAAATTATTTTTGCGCAGCAGATGTAGTTATTCAACCTTATAGAAATGCTACACAGAGCGGTGTAACTCCCCTAGCCTATCATTTTGAAATACCAATGATAGTTACCAATGTTGGTGGCCTACCATCGCTTGTGCCGGATGGTAGAGTTGGGTTAGTGGCAGAACCAAATGCTAAGTCAATTGCAGAAAAAATAATGGAATATTTTACAAAAGATGATACTTTTTTTATAGAAAATTTAAAAGAAGAAAAGAAAAAATTTAGCTGGGAGAAGATGGTGGATGGTATTGTGAAAAGTTAAATTATCCCATTCATTAAATAAACTTATGAAAAAGTACCTTGTAACGAAGATAAAAATTCGAACAAATTGTGCTTTCATTGTAGGCACTCCTCCACTACATCCTGCGGATATTGTTTTTGAAGCTCTTTGCAAATGACAAAATTTCGAGTCAATTTGAGTGTCAGTCTGAGCTTGCCTAAAACGATCTGCTTAAATATACCCGCCTTCGACAAGCTCAGGCTGACCGCATAATCTTTTAAAGCATTATAAATCATCTTCAAAAAGAATTCCTTAATGCGAAGGTGAACAATATCCTAAAAATTAAAAAAGATTTGGCATAACAACCTTGCCACCCTACTTTTGCTAAACAAACAACCAAATGAATTTTATTACCCTACATCATCATCATTCTCATACTAGCCCTCAGGCAAGGTGTAAATGATATATGTAAGTATCAAATATTAAAACCCCGTCTGAGTAACAGATGGGGTTTTTGTTTTAAGTATTTCCCCACACTAACTCAGGCACTAAAATGATCATATGAAATTAAAAATTGCTGTACAAAAAAGTGGCAGATTAAGTGAAAAATCGCTGGAACTTTTAAAAGAATGTGGAATAAAACTCTCCAATGGAGATAGAAAATTATTAACCGCTTCTGATAACTTTCCAATAGAAGTGTTGTTTTTAAGAGATGATGATATTCCACAATACGTAGAACAAGGTGTTGCTGACATTGGCATTTTAGGCGAAAATGAAGTATGGGAAAAAGATAAAGACGTGTTGACTATTGAAAATTTAGGTTTTGCAGGTTGTAAACTTTCCCTGGCAATACCCAAAGATGAAAACTATACAGGACCATCTTTTTTTGAAAATAAAAAAGTGGCCACCAGCTATCCAAAAATATTACAAAAATTTTTTACCGAAAAAAATGTAACCGCAGAAATAGAAGAAATTGGTGGAAGTGTAGAAATAGCACCTGGTATCGGTTTAGCAGACGGTATTTTCGATATTGTAAGTACCGGAAGTACGCTTTTAATGAACGGATTAAAGGAAGTAGAAGTAGTAAAAAAAAGCAGCGCAGTATTGATATCGAATAAAAATCTTTCTACAGAGAAGCAAGCAATACTAGACAAATTATTGTTTAGAATTAAAGCAGTAAAAACATCGGCAGCAAATAAATATATCTTACTAAATGCTCCTAATACGGCCATTGAACATATAACTGCCATATTACCGGGTATGAAATCGCCTACCGTTTTACCATTGGTAGAAGAAGGATGGAGTAGCATACACTCTGTAGTAAAAGAAGATGAATTTTGGGAAGTGATTGATAAACTAAAAGACCTTGGCGCACAGGGTATATTGGTTATTCCTATTGAAAAAATGATTTTATAAATACCATAAGATTTAAAAATGGAAAAAATATTATTCCCCGACATAAAAAATTGGGAACAACTTATAAAAAGACCGATAGCTGAGAAAGCAATGTTGAACGAATTGGTAAGCAATGTTTTTACAGAAATAAAAAATGACGGGGATAAAGCTGTGTTAAAATACAGTAAATCGTTTGACAAAGTTGATATGAAAACATTGTTGGTAAGTGATGAAGAAATAAATGAAGCTTCTCAAATTTTATCAACAGAATTAAAAAATGCTATTCAATTGGCTAAAGAAAATATCGAAAAGTTCCATGCAGCCCAAATAGAAAAGTCATCTATTATTGAAACAACAAGTGGGATATTTTGTTGGAGAGAAAACAGGGCAATTGAAAAAGTTGGTATTTATATACCGGGTGGTTCTGCGCCATTATTTTCAACTGTTTTAATGCTTGGTATTCCTGCAAAACTTGCAGGCTGTAAAAAAATTATTTTATGCACACCGCCTGATGCTTTGGGAAAAATTAACCCTGCAATATTATACACAGCAGCCTTGGTTGGTATTACAAAAGTTTTTTGTGTTGGCGGCATACAAGCAATTGCTGCTATGACATTTGGGACAGAAACAATCCCTTCTGTTTATAAATTATTTGGCCCAGGAAACCAATATGTAACTGCCGCCAAACAATTTGCACAAGGTTTTGGGGTAGCAATTGATATGCCTGCCGGGCCTAGCGAAGTATTGGTAATTACAGATGAAACGGCAGTGCCATCATTTGTTGCTGCAGATTTATTATCGCAGGCAGAACATGGAGCAGATAGCCAAGTGATATTATTGAGCACAGATGAACAAATTTTAAATGATACTCTAAAAGAAATTGATATTCAATTAAACCTTTTACCAAGAAAAGAAATAGCGGCAAAAGCATTGGAAAACAGTAAATCTATTTTGTTAAACAATGTAGCGGAATGTATATCATTCAGTAATAATTATGCGCCAGAACATTTAATAATGGCAGTAAAAAATTCTAAAGAATTGTTGCCAGACATAACAAATGCCGGTTCAATATTTTTAGGTAATTATAGTTGTGAAGCGGCAGGAGATTATGCAAGTGGAACCAATCATACATTGCCGACAAATGGCTTTGCACGCAATTATAGCGGTGTATCAGTAGATAGTTTTGTAAAAAAAATAACGGTGCAACAATTAACCAAAGATGGAATTAACAATATCGGTCCATCAGTAGAACTAATGGCAGATGCAGAAGGTTTGTTTGCGCATAAAAATGCGGTGACTGTAAGATTGGAATATTTAAAAAATTATTAAAATAAAGTATAAAAAATTATGTTTGAATTAGATAAAACAGTTCGTAAGAATATTCTCAATTTAAAACCTTACTCGAGTGCCCGAGATGAATACACGGGAAAAGATGCAGTTTTTTTAGATGCAAACGAAAATCCTTTT
>JANPIF010000100.1:0-9815 GCA_031424845.1 Ferruginibacter sp. | reverse complement strand
TTTATTGAAGGAGATAATGCTATGATCACATCAGAGCTTTTAAAAATAATGTTGCCTTCAGAGTTAAATGATATTAGAATGAACCATTTAAAAAGGCGAGTATTATTACAACATTATATGGAATATTATGCATTGCATATGCAGGATTTTGGACAAATGAAAACTTTGATGGTTATGCAAGAAGTGTTGGGGTGAAGATATTAGATGATAGATATTGGACACAAGATTTGGAAATTGAAATTCTATACAGCAATTTTTACATACTGATTTATTGATTGTATAGAATCTTTGTTTTTATTCATTGCCTCTTCAATATCAAAATCATCTTGCAAGCCTATCCAAAATTTAGCTGAAGTATTAAAATATAATGAAAGCCTTAAAGCTGTATCTGCTGAAATTCTTCTTTTCAGTTGTATAATTTGAGAAATTCTTGTTTGAGGAATTTTTAAATCTTTTGCGAGTTTATAAGCTGAAATTTTCATTTCATCTAAAAACTCTTCTTTCAGTATTTCTCCCGGGTGTATATTTTTAAGCTTTTTCATTTTTTGAATTTAATGATAATCTACAATAGCAACTTCTGATGAATTATTATCCTCCCATTTAAAAATTATTCTCCATTGATCGTTTATCCTGATTGAATAAAATTGTTTGTATTCTCCTTTTAATTTTTCGAGTCTATTTGAAGGAGGAATTTGAAGATCTCTTATATCTTGAGAGTTGTTTAGCATCCTTAATTTCCTTCTCCCTTTTTCTTGAATTTCAATTGGCAAACTGGCGCTTCTTATTCCTTCCCAAATTTTCGCCGTTTCTTTATCTGCAAAGGAAATAATCATATACTATTGCCATACGTTAGTATTACAAAAATAGGAATTTTATAATAATCTTAATGCTTTCTCCTCCATTATCAAAACCACCCCAGGCTTTTTTCCCTTTTCAAAACTTCCAAAAACATTGTCTATTTCCAATGCCTTTGCTCCATTAAGTGTTGCCCATTGTAAAATCGTTGCTACTGGTATATCGGGAAAGTTGTTACGAATAGTTTTTATCTCGTCAAAAATATTCAGTGACCAATTACTTGCATAACTATCTGTACCTAAAATAATATTACAATTTTGTTGTATTAGCATTTCTACCGGCGGTAACGAATTCTCTATATAAAGATTTGCGTTTGGGCAAAGGCAAAAGAAAACATTCTCATTACCGAAAAATTGTTGCGCAAAAATTACATTTTCTTTTTTTGTAAATGTATTGTGTACACTTATAATTTTTTGATGGTTGGTGAAATAAGGCAACCAACTTTGTAAACTACTTTTTTCTGTAGCAGCGAAAGATGAAATATCAATCCCAAGGTTTTTATACAACTCTAAAAATTTACCGCTTTTTCCTAAATATAACTCATCCTCCGCTTCACACTCTTGGTTATGAATGGAAATGATCCTATTTTTTGAGTTTATATCGATTATCTGAAAAAGTTTCTTTGACACCGAATATGGTGCGTGGGGAGTAATGGATAATCCCCCTTCAAATTTATTAAGAGGTAAAGATTTATCATCAACTTGTAGATATTTCTCAAATTCTTGTAATATTATTTTTGCATCATTATATCTTTTTTGAGCAGCAGCATCTACAAATCCACTCACTTCTATAAAGTTGTGCCAATAAATATTACTGTTTCTTTTTAATAATATGGAATCAGCGGTATTACATATATCTCCCACAGCAACTGTTCCGGTTTCATACATTTCTTTTTCAGCATTTTGCATGGCTTCCTCCTTTTCTTTCATCGTTGCAGTTCTATTTGCCATAACGGTTTGTACAAAATTTACAAGCCCGGTATGCTCAGTAATTTTGTTTTTTAAATGGCTCAATTCAATATGGCAATGTGCATTCACAAAACCCGGGCAAATAATTCCATCAAAATTTTCAATACCATCGCCCGCATCATTTTCCTTTACGATGGCTTCAATTTTTCCATCAAGCTGCATTATTAATACATCATCTGCTGCCGCAAAATTGGAACCTGTAAAAATTTTACTTCCTTTTATTTTTCTATATAACATGGTAATTTGATAAAACGTAATTTCGCAGCCGCAGAATTCAATGAATGAAATATCCTTCGTTGCAAAGTTGCATAAAGAATTTTACTGAATACAAATTTTGATCTATTAAAAAGTATATGTCTCCATATTGAAGATTTTATACTAAATACTTTCTCATGTTAGAAAAATTAAATGCCATAAAAGCAAAGTTTGACGACCTCAGCGTTGCACTTACTAACCCCGAAGTAGTAGGTGACAATAAACGTTTTGTTGCCATAAGTAAAGAATACCGCAGCCTTGAAAAAATTGTGAATGCAAGAAATCAATATATAAAAACAATTGAAGATATTGAGTTTAATAAAGAGGTATTAAACAGCGATGATGCAGAAATGAGAGAAATGGCCAAATTGGAATTGCCAGGACTGGAGGAGAAAAAGGATGCAGAAGAAAAAGCGCTTCGCAATATGCTCATACCAAAAGACCCTTACGATGAAAAGAATGCTATATTAGAAATTCGTGCGGGAACCGGGGGCGATGAAGCATCTTTATTTTGTGGTGATTTGTTGCGCATGTATTTAAAATATTTTGAAAAGAAAGGATGGAAAGCAACTCTATTGAGCGAAAGTGAAGGCACAGTGGGTGGTTATAAAGAGGTACAGGTAGAAATAACGGGTGATGATGTATATGGATTAATGAAATTTGAAAGTGGTGTACACCGGGTACAGCGTGTGCCGGATACGGAGGGAAGCGGTCGTGTACACACGAGTGCAGTTACTATTGCAGTAATGCCTGAAGCAGAAGAAATAGACTTTGAATTAAAAGAAAGTGATGTGAAAATGGAAACCGCCCGAAGCGGAGGTGCAGGTGGGCAAAATGTAAACAAAGTTGAAACAAAAGTTTTTCTTACACATAAACCAACAGGCATTGTAGTAATGTGCCAAACAGATAGATCGCAATTAGGGAATAAATTAAAAGCGATGGAAATGTTGAGAACAAGATTATATGATGAGGAAGTAAGAAAAGCTGAGGAAGCAATTTCCCACATGCGCAAAAGTTTGGTGAGTACTGGGGATAGAAGTGCCAAAATAAGAACGTATAACTTTCCGCAGGGAAGGGTTACAGATCATAGAATAGGAATGACGGTCTATAATTTAGATGCTGTATTGAATGGTGAAGTAGGAGAATTTATTGAGGCATTACAATTTGCAGAAAATGCCGAGAAGTTAACCTCACAAAAATAAATTTTTAAACGCCGCAAATATTGCGGCTTTTTTTTCGTCTGATATTATGCAGACGTTGAGCATAACCCAATCCTAAAATTTAAATAATACATCAGTTCACATTTATTTAACAACACAACAAAATTCTTGGCACCTAATTTGCAAATAATATTATACAACAACGAAAAATTCAAATTTCTCATAAGCAGTTAGTTTTGGTAAACAGCCCCCGTTTCTACGGGGGCTTCTTTTATGGTTTTATATTTGTTTACTTATACATTCAAATACAATTAACAGAAACAACAATTGATTACTCTGTTCTGTATTATCTTTATGGCATTAATTTAAATTAAGCGATCAGTGGCTGAAACAACAGAGAGTAAAACTTCTTTTTTAAGAAAATTAGGAAATGATGCAGGTATAGAAATGAGCTTTATAGATCATTTAGAAGCATTGAGATGGCACCTTGTACGTGCAATGCTTGTTTGGCTGGTAGCAGTTATTGCGATTTTTACACAAATAGACTGGGTGTTTGATAACATAGTTTATGCACCTGCCCGATCCACTTTTATTAGTTACAGAGCCTTGTGCGATTTTAGCCATTGGAGTCATTTGGGCGAAGCCTTGTGTATGCCTGCAGTAAATATAGAATTGCAGGGAAATACCATTAGTGGTCCGTTTATGTCTGCTATTTCTATTTCAGTAATTGGTGGACTTATCATTGCATTTCCGTATTTGTTTTGGGAATTGTGGCGATTTATCAAACCTGCCCTTTCAGATAAAGAAAAAAAATACTCCCGTGGAAGTATATTTTTTGTTTCGCTTTGTTTTTTCTTAGGTGCAGCTTTTGGGTATTTTTTACTGGCACCCTTCACTTTTAATTTTTTAGGAAGCTTTAAATTGGGTACAACAGGTGCATATATTTATCGCCCAACTTTAGATGATTATATTGATACTTTAAACAATATTATTTTAGGCTGTGGTATTGCTTTTGAACTTCCTGTAATGGCGTATGTATTAGGCAAAATAGGATTGATCACCGCAGGGTTTTTAAGAAAGCACCGTAAATATGCTTTTGTGGTAATATTGGTTTTATCCGCTATCATTACTCCTTCGCCAGATTGGACAAGCCAGATAATTGTATCTGTTCCATTATTACTTTTATATGAAATAAGTATAATGATTTGTGCTAGAATAGATAAACAAAAAGAGAAGGAAGAGAAGGAATGGAGTTAGGTTTCAATCGCCAAATGTGCAAATAATACAATGTGATAATTTGCTAATGTGCTGATGTGCTAATTTTATATAATTTGTGTTTCTAATTAAACTCTACGTTTTTCATATCATTAAATAGATGATTTTATTTGAATAGAATTTATAAAATAAATAGAGTTTGATCATACAACGTTATCAATCATAATTATCAATTAACTACCATGCATTTCGATCTTACAAAACCATTGGCTATTGGCAGCGACCATGCTGGCTTTGAATACAAAGCAAAACTGGTAAATTATTTAAGAGATGAAAAAGGAATTGCGTTCCGTGATTTTGGAACCTATAGTGCCGACTCTGTTGACTACACAGATTTTGCACACCCCGTAGCCAATGCAGTAGAAAGTGAAGAATACAGTTGTGGTATTTTATTATGTGGCAGTGCAAATGGTGTGGCAATATCTGCCAACAAACACCAGCATATTCGTGCTGCTATTGCATGGGAAAACGAAATTGCATCACTCGCCCGCATGCACAATAATGCCAATGTACTTTGCATACCTGCAAGGTTTGTAACATTGGAAGTAGCCAAACAAATGGTAGATACTTTTTTAGCTACAGCATTTGAAGGGGGAAGACATGCATTGAGGGTGGATAAAATTGCGGTGGTGGAGCATGATGATAGGGAGCATGGTTAAATGATTTTTTTGCGAAAGACTCTGAAACTTCAGGGTCTTTTAAATTTATACTCTATTTCCTTTTATATAAATTATAACTGACAGAAAATAACTTTCTTTAAATTGCCCTAAAACAACTTTTACAAATGAAGAAATTATTCTTTTTACCACTTGCTTTTATCTGCTTGCAATCATTTGCACAAACAGATTTGCAAACAAAATATGCGGGAATTATTACAGGTGCCGAATTAAAAAAACACCTAACCATAGTTGCAAGTGATGAGTTTGAAGGCAGAGAAACTGGTACTGTAGGACAAAGAAAAGCAGCAGCTTATATTGAAAATGAATTTATAAGAATGGGACTTAAAAAACCTGCCCGCTTAAACAGTTACCAACAGTTTTATCCGCTTACGCAAGATAGTGTGGCAGTAACTCCCATGCTTTCGGTGAATGGTATTGCGGGTGAAAACGGTAAAGATTTTTTAATACCACTGTCGGCAAACGACAATGCAAAATTTAAATCGAACAAACTGGTGTTTGCAGGTTATGGTATTGATGATGTAGCATACAATGATTATGCGGCCATAAATGTGAAAGGAAAAGTGGTAGTGATTTTTTTAGGCGAACCTAAAAAGGATGGGAAATATTTTATTGATGCAACTGGTAAAACATCTACATGGACTTTTCCCGGCATTAGTAAAAAATTGATTGCTGCAAAACAACGAGGGGCTGTGGGTGTTTTAATTGTAAACCCCAATGCAGAAATATTTAACAAACGACAAGTTGATAATAATACAAGCGGTGGTGTAAATTTTGAAAGTCTGCCGGAAACAAATAAAAGTGAGCGTCTCTTAAATTATGCATTGCTTTCGCATGCATATGCTAAAAATATTTTTCCTGTACCATTTGATTCTGCGGTGGCAATTGCAAAAGCAAAAAATGCTTTTTCTCCACAACCAACAGAAGGTAAAATTGCCACTTCTTATTTTTTTACAAAGAAAAGAAACATCATTTATGCAAGCAATGTAATTGGTATTATAGAAGGTACCGATAAAAAAGATGAGTATGTTTTTCTTACGGCACATTACGATCATTTGGGCAAGCGTGATGGTAAAATTTATTATGGTGCTGATGATGATGGCAGTGGAACTTGTGGTGTAATTGCCATGGCACAAGCCTTTGCAAAAGCCGCAGCCGAAGGCAACAGACCCCGCCGCACCATTGTATTTATGACGGTGAGTGGCGAAGAAAAAGGTTTGTGGGGAAGTGAATATTACAGCGACCATCCTATTTATCCTTTAGAAAAAACAACTGTAGATTTAAATACAGATATGGTTGGCAGAACAGATACCGAACGCAACACGGCTGATACATTAAATTATGTGTATGTTGTAGGTCATGATAAAATAAGCAGTGAAATGCCTTTAATAAACGAGGCAGCAAATACAAAATATACCAACCTGGTATTGGATTATAAATTTGATGACCCTAACGATCCTAACCGCATATATTTTAGAAGCGACCATTACAACTTTGCCCGCAAAGGTGTACCGGTTTTATTCTTTTATGATGGCATGCTAAAATCAGATTACCATAAACCAACTGATACGGTTGATAAAATTAATTTTGAATTATACGAAAAAAGAGTTCGTATGATTTTTCATACCGCTTGGGAAATAGCTAACAGAAATGAGATGTTGAAGAGAGATAAACCGTTGCCAACTGCTACCAGGTAAAAAAAATTTAACGCATCTTTTCAAGGTGCGTTTTTTTTATAGATTTATTATTATTCAACATTTGTAATTAATTGTAACCTTCATTTGCTAATAAAACATTACAAATAAGTATATATGTTTTTATTTCTCTTGTAATGTTTTTACGCATAGATTTATATTCTTTTTTAAGGAACTTACCATTCCAGCTTACCAACTAACGCAGTATGAAAACTATTAGAGTGTTGTCATTTTATGTACTTTCATTAAGTATATATATATTATTTCCGTCAATAGGCATAGCCCAAAACTCATCTACCTACAACGATTTATCATCTAACTTTTATTTGCCTAAGAAAGATTCATTAAAAGCTAGTTTTAAATGCCCGGATCAATTCACAAAAAAAGAAACTCAAAAGAAATTTAAAGAAATTTGGGACAGCCGCACAGCATATTTGTTTGAATCTATTGGCGACAACCAATATTTGGCGCAGCCTGAAATGTACAATTACACCTATAAAATTTTAGCAGAAATTATAAGCGGCAACAAAAAATTATTTCCTCAGTCGCCGTTTCTTTTAATAGACCGCAGCAGCTCTGTAAATGCCTATGCTATGGGTAATAATATTATTGCGGTAAATATTGGGTTGCTGGCATTTGCTCAAACCAGAGAAGAATTGGCGCTTGTGCTTGCGCACGAGCTGGCGCACAATGCATTGAAGCATCCTGAAAACTCAATGATTGAAAGAGCTGAATTACTTACATCTGATAAGTACAAAGATGAACTTGCTGAAATTGGTAAAAGTACCTATGGCAAGTACAGCAAGCTTACAAAAATATTAGAAGGATATAGTTTTAGCCGTGCCAAGCACAATCGTTATCATGAAGAAGAAGCAGATTCGATGGCGCAGGTTTTGCTCACTAATAGCAAAATGGCTTACGACCCTAAAATTTTTCTTAGATTAGACAGTGCCGATTTTACTTATAAAAAAGATCTTCAAAAAAATGTAAGCGATTACTTTACCAAAGCCGAAATTAATGTAGATGAATTGTGGTTAAAAAAAGGTGGTCGGGGTTTATCTACAAAAAAATATAATTTTAAAGATCTCACTTTAAACGACTCTTTAAAAACGCATCCTGATTGTATAGATCGCTATAAATTCTTAATCAGCAAAACCAATGGCATAAAATCTACCGAAACTTTACTACCGGTAAATATGGTAAACAATGCCAACGAATGTATCATATGGTGGAATGTGGTAAATAATAATCTTACCGCATCTATGTATCGTATTTTTTTAGAACAGGATAAAGGCAACAACAAACCTTTTTACGAAAACATGGCATCGTTGGTATTACATAAACTGTATAATGCTGATAAAAAGTTCGAACGCTCTAATGCTATAAACGTTGAGAAAAAAGAATTAATCTCTTCTAAATATTTTGATCTGCAGACTTTGTTTGAACAAATTCCACGAGATAAACTGGAGCTTATTTGCAGTTCAGAATTAAATAAACCATACTGGCAAGATGCTAAAGCAGATACTAAATCGCTAAAAGTAATATTGAGAACAATCAATTTTACAGAGCAACTTTCCCCAAAAGAAATTAAATCGCTTAAAGTAGATTTTCAAAAAAATTATCCAGGCAGTCCGCTAAGGGAACTTGTAGAAAAAATATTATAGTGCTTATTTATTAAAACAAAACCAAAGAAAAAAAATGAAAAAAACTTTTACTGTTCTTTTGCTGCTGTTGGCCATACAAGCCATAAAAGCGCAATCCCGCATTTTTAAACAAGTAGCCGAAGGTGTAAGTACTACTACAAAAACTATTTTTCAAGATAATGCTGTGGTTGGATATGTGGCTTTTACAAAACTAGAGAAGGCATCTAAAGATAGCTTCAATTATAAGCTAACTATAATGGATGAAAACCTCAATAACATTGGTGAGCAAACTTTGAGAGATATCAATCTTTCTCTTGCAAGTGCAGGGTTTGAAAGTGATGTACTTTGCCTTTCATTTTTTAGCAGTTCTGTAGAGGATGAAAATTTTGTGAGCAAAAAAGATGTACGCAATGCAAAAGAAAATGCAAGAAATACCATCAACAATAAATTTATGACGCTTGAGGGTAAGATCATAAAAACACAGATCATAGATGTGGATGCAAATATGTCTATTTATTATGGTTCAAGAAATAACCGTTCTATATCCAGCCAAATAACTACAGATGGTACGGTAAAAAACGTAGCTAATAAAGGGTTTGCTTTTATGTATGCAGATAACAGCAAAGGAGAAGTAATGCTTTACGATACTAAAGGAGAATTAATTTGGAAAAAAAGCATGACTAAATATCCTGTAAATATTATGCTTACCAACAGCAAAGGTGTTTATGTACTTTCTAAAACTGATCAATACAAATCGGTTGGAGATTATGTACTTAATAATTACATGATAGAAGATGGTAAAGCTACAGGTGAAATGCCAATTGAAACAGAAAGAGGTGTTACTTTATCGGTTTTAAATTTTGAATTAAATCCACATACCAATAACCCGTATATAGCTGGGTATATGGTAAGAAATAAATTTAAAAATCCTGGTTTTTACAATTTTGCCACTTTAAAAAAGGGAAGAATGAAAGGGCTTTATTCTTACACCATTAACGGTACTAATAAAAAAGATGTTGTAAAAAATTATTCTTTTTACAGTGATATGAGTGACATGTATGATAAAAAAGGTAAAAAATTAGATACGAAATATTATACACTTTACGATGATGCTTCGCAAGATGCTGAAGGCAATATGCATTTTGCAGGAGATTATATAAGAAGAAAAACCAGGATTGGCGGAGCTGTTACTTCTGTTATTTTTTCCCCACTTCTTTTGCCCCCACTTATTTATTTAATGAAGGGGTCAGGAAAATACAGATCAGAAGAAGGAGTAGTAGTAAAGCAA
>JANPIF010000099.1:0-12564 GCA_031424845.1 Ferruginibacter sp. | reverse complement strand
TTTTTTGAACATACTTGTATCCATTATATACAGTAGTAATTATCTCAAGATAAATTATTACAAAGTATTTTGAAGTACAGTATAATACAGTATTTAAAAATATCAGTAAAATAAATCAAAAGTATTTTGAATATACAGTATATACTGTATTAAAAATATCAATAAAAATTATTGCAAAGTATTTTAAGTATACAGTATAATACAGTATTTAAAATATAATTAAAGTAATCATAAAGTATTTTGAATATACAGTATAATACAATATAAATACAGTATAAAATAAAAAATAAAGAAAAAAAATGTGAAAACAAAATTCAATTTCAAAACTAATTTTTAAAATATTTTACTGCATTATTATTTTAACTCTCATTGAAGGATACATAACTTGATATGGACTTTTTTTATAAGCAGTTGTTTTTTCTTTCTTAAAATTTAAAAGCTCTGAAGGATCTACTTTTAAGCCTTTTGCAATTTTACAGATTTTGTGAAGTGTAGGATTATGACCACTTAAAATTCTATTCTTCTCCCTTTCAGTTAAGCCCACTCTTTCAAAAAGGTCACCCATCCAAATATCTTTTTCTTTACATATGCGTGATAAATTCCAAGCAAATTGATTGCTCCATTTTTGTTCTTGAGGATTGTATTTCATATAACTATTTTGAATACAAATATAAGGACATAAATGTCCCAATACATTTCAGCTAACAACCGATTGGACGATTTACTTTTGGATCTCACATATTTAAAACAACCAAAACAAAATAACATGGCAACAAAAACCAACGCCCAAATCCTTCAAGAAACGGATGGCGGACTACAGCTTTTTAAACTTCTCTTACCAGACCTTATAATGGAATCCGGTAGGAACAAAGTCAATGTCGATAGTCCTATCAGCAAGGGGAAAAAGTGCATCAGTGTATTTTATTGGAATGGAAAATATCGCTTTAAAGATCATTTTAACCAGATGTCCGGTGATATTTTTACCCTTATTGCAGAAATCCATAAGCTTCATCTCAAAACAGAATTCATTAAAGTCATTGATATATGTGAGGCTATTATGAATTCAAATATGGCTAACATTCCTGAGGAACAAAAGACCAGGTTTGTAAATAACGAAAATGGCGACGAATTAGCCGTTGCGGATACTCACATTTCAATCCCCTTTGTACAAAAGCACTTAATGGGTTTGATGCATTATTTAGAAAACTACCCTGATTATGAAATTCAATTAGTTGACAGTTTTAGTATTCGAGTTGACAATAAAACTATTTACTATTCTCATGACTTTTCCAACCCAAAGGATGCATACTATGCGCTTGTTATAAAGAAAGCACAGTACTACATTTTGTTTAATCCCAAAACAATGAAAAGTTATCAATTTGGTGCGGTGCCAGAATTCTACATGTTTGGAATTGATAACATCTTTAAAACAGTTTACACTAAAAATATTTATTTGAGAGATACGCTTGTTCTTACAAATAAGGTTGAGGGCGTTTTGTGGTGTGAGGATAAAGGCATCCCTTGCTTAGCATTAATAAATAATGAAACCAGCATATCAGAATATTTTGCTAAGGAGATCTTACCCAAGTTTAACAACCGGATTTTACTGCTAGAAGGATTTGGAAATAGTTCTGAACAACGAAGCAGTTTTATAAATAATTATGGCTTCACACATTTTCTATTAGGAGAATCATATTTGTCTCATCTTTTTAGACAAGGAGATAAAGCTATAGAAAAAATGTATGATCAATTTGAGCAGATAAATGACTATGAATATATAGGGTTACAGCATAGAGTAAAGATTGTTACAATTGAGGATGAATATTAAAAAAATAAAAAAAGTAGAAAAAATGAAAAAAGTAGAAGAAAATAATATAGACCGCGTAGAGCAAGCAGAAGAGAAACAAAAAGATCTTACCGAAATAGAAAAATTTGAAAATTTATTTGAAAATAATCCGGAAGCAATGAACGCATACAATATTTTAAGATTTTCTGATCATCCAGTCTTTCTAACAGGAAGAGCAGGAACAGGTAAGTCAACTTTTATTAAATCAATTGCTGGCATGTTTCTTAACACACTTATCGTTACTCCCACCGGTATATCTGCAACAGTTGTAAATGGAGAAACTATTCATTCTGCCTTTCAACTACCATTAGAATTTCACCTTCCAAGAGATAAGAGGATATCAGATGTTACCTTTTCAAAGGATCATGAATATTGGTTAGTTTTGGGAGTTGAACTAATTATCATTGATGAAGTCTCTATGGTCCACGCTGCAACGCTTGATTCGATAGATGTCATTTTAAGAAACACATGTAAGACGGACAAGCCCTTTGGAGGAAAAAAAATTTTAATGGTAGGAGATCCTTTTCAATTACCTCCAATCCTTAAACCAGAGGATAAAAAATTAATTCTAGAAAATTATCGCAATGAATACTTTTTTGAATCTGAAGCTTTCCTCCTCACCAATCCAATAAAAATAGAACTGAAAACTTCGTACCGGCAAAAGGACAAACTGTTTTTATCTTGTTTGGACAATTTTAGAACTGGAACTAATATAGATAAAACTAAAAGAATATTTGCGGAAAATTGCGGTAATAAAATCAATCATTATGAAAAGAAAAATGATAAAAATTCCATTATACTCTCGTTCACTAATGATTTTGTAAATACTACAAATGAAAGCAATCTTTATAAACTTGAAGGTGAAACTTTTACTTTTAGAGCAAAAGAAAAGGGAGCGTTTGAGTGGCGTGGTATACTAGCCGAAAAAACATTACAATTGAAAAAAAGCGCCAGAATTATGCTAACTCGCAATGACCCATTAGGGTTATATGTTAATGGTACACTTGGACTAATTGAAGAAATAACATCAGATAAAATAATTGTTACAACAGATGAAGGAAGCACATTTGAATTATATCCTGCGAAGTGGACTATATCGAAAAATCGACGTTTTAAAGTTAAAAGAGTTTGGAATTCAAAGTACGAAGAGGTTGGTTCTATGACACAATATCCTATAAAGCTTGCTTGGGCTATAACAGTTCATAAAAGTCAGGGGCTCACCTTTGATAATGTATATCTTTTTAATCCAAAGCCTTCTTTTGCATTAGGTCAGATGTATGTAGCATTGAGTCGCTGTCGCTCCTTAGAAGGATTACAATTGTTCAGAAACTTAACTGACCAAGATTTCAAGGTAAGTAAAGAGATAATGAAATTTTATGCATCTATAAGTGCTGAAAACCGAATAAAAGGTTTAATAAAGCAGATTCGTATTGCAAAGATGGAAGAGGAAGAATATAATAAGTTTTATGGGTAGGACTGCCTCCGAATAGAATTATGATTATTAAAGCAGTTGACAGCGTTAAAATATAAAAAACTGTGAGCTGCTTTTTTTTCTTAAATAATTGGCTTCAGATAGAACATCTCTTTGTTGCCTCACCTACTCTAACTACCCCTCAATGAAGCTGTTTGAACACCTTAATTAGTTTGAATTATCAAACTATATTGAACTATTAAATTAAACACACTATTCTACTTTTTAATGTGGGAAGAGTATGATGCAGCAGACATTTATTTTTCGATATAGCGATATTTAAAATTGATCTCATATCATTTATAATGCTGTATTATATATAAGACATTTAAGATTGAAAATACTCTAGCAGCCAATCATAGTATTTTTCTTTTATGTAGCACAGCATTATTTATTCTTCTTTACTGTTGCCATTTGTTTTGACCTACATGATCTTCATTCCATATACTTACACAGCTTATGGATACACCAAAACGGAAATTAAAAAAGAAGAAAGATAACTGGACAGTTGCTGAAATACAGATCGTATATCGTCCCGTAATGATTGATCAGCCAAAGATTGTTTCTTCTAATGATGCTTACTTATTGATCAAACAACTTTGGGATAACGAGAATATTTTTCTTCAAGAACAGTTTGCTGCTCTATTCTTTAATCAAGCTAAAAGAATGATTGGATGGAAAGTATTGTCTAAAGGAACAATGACAAAATGTATAGTAGATATTAAGTTGATTGTCTCTCTTGCTCTTAATTGTATGTGTACGGATGTTATAATTGTACATAATCATCCATCAGGAAATTTGAATCCAAGTGCAAGTGATAAAATATTAACTAGTACAGTAAAAGATGCACTGAAACTTATTGATGTTACACTAACTGATCATTTGATAATTACTGATGATGTATATTATTCATTTAGGGATGAAGGGATGATGTAATATTTTTTTATTTTTTTAGTGACATCAATTAATGTTGGTATTCACTTCTTCTGAATATTATGTCTCAGATTTTTTGCCTGTTCTATTATTCCGTGTCATTAGTTGGCAGAAAACTTAATGGTTAGGTTCAAATTACTACTGGACTAATTGCGATTGATGCGACGAAACATCCTTTTGTTCAGCTTTCTGATCTTACTATTGACACAAGTTATTACTATTCTTCTAATGCAAGTTTAAGTAATTCATCTTTTGAATATTGGCCTGAAATACCTTTCATATTTTCAAAATAATCTACAATATCATATTCATTAAAATTGGTGATTTCTTTAAGCCCTTTAATGATTAATTTAAGAAAATTTTAATCGGGTTTATTAATTTCATTAAGGTAATCGCCATCATGTGTAAATGTAAATATTGGATGTCCTGCTTGATCTCCTAAATAAATAATTTTATTATACCATTTGGTTTCCTTCAACACAAAACTCCCTTGGCTGACTATTGAATCAAAATCAATTTTTATATCTCGGATTACATTGCACTCTTGTTTGATTACGTCTATAAATTGTTCTTTTGTGATTAAATAAATTCTACCGAGTGTCCGTTCATTGCTGAATTTATTTGCAATGAAACCAACTCCGCCACCGTTCCATGATTTTTCCGATTTCTTAGCAAAGTAGAGTTCACTAGAAATATAGAAATCTTGATTATCAATAGGTAGGTTTTTGTTGGTGCAACCATTGTATGTTGTTTCAGAGCCTTCAGGTTTCCCTCCCCGTATATAGCAATGAAATCTATCTTGTAGAATATTGGAGCCGTAACTTGCATACCAAATAAGTGTATTTTGTCCGTTCATAATGGTGAAGGTAAAAATATAGTTTGACTATCCTTCAACGCCACAAGGACACGGTTCAATTAAATCGGATTCATAATAATTAATGAAATCTCTCACAGCCTCAATTGCCTCATTGTATTTAAAATTTAAAGCCTTCTTGAATAAGTCTGTGTAGTTTTCAAATGCTATACCACTTTTTGTATGAACAATATTATCTCTTAAATCTTTTAAGTTATCAATGTGGATTTGACGATTTGGATAATGTCTCGCAAAGCTTTTGTTTTCGACAACATTTAAAACTTCTGATATTTTTTCATCAAAGGGGACCCACCTTTGAATTTGATCTTTATTATATATTTTAGTAAATTTATTCCCCTCGTCTTTTTGGTATTTTTGATCCCATGGTATTTTCTGATTTACAAATGCTTCTAAAGCTGTCATCAGCTGAGTTATAAAACTGCTGCTTAGACCAAAAAAGCCATAGAATAATTGTAAAGAATCTTCTGTTACTTTTCCGTCGTCTCTAAATAACGCCATTAAATCCTTTTTTAACGAGGAAATATTTCTTAGGTTGGCTTGTGCGGAATGGAAGTAAATCAAAACAGGATTTGCTAAAGGGATTGTGCATGTATTTCCATTATCATTGTAAAAGAAAGATCTTAGCATTTCCCCGTTGTCCATAACTAGTAGAGCATGTTTATCTTTTACATTATTAAATTTCAGTTTAGGTAATTTACCATCGGGTAAATCTAAGAGAAATCCGGACTTTTCAAATTCTTCCTTATCTAACTCGGTATAATTGACGGTCTTTTTTTTTATGTGTTTTAACATATTATATTTTTTTTCCTATGGTATAATAAGCCTTAAATAAAACGAACAGATATTGCTGCAGCGATCTACTACTAGATGTAACTATCGCTACCATAATGCCTAACAATTCAAGTTGAAGTTTTACTAATTATTAGTGGAAAAATGAATTTCAAGAATAAATCTTAAAGTAGTTTCAGCTTTACTTTTTATAGTTACAAGATGGTTTTCAGAAAACTTAGGATCTATTGCATGTGTTCCTTTTTGAAACAGGTCTATAAAGGCAATGGTAGCTTCAATGTCTTTTTCCACAAATTTTGTAAATGGGGCATCAGCGATATTTCTACAAATAAAACGAAGGCGTGCCTTCCTTGTAGGTCTGCCATTTGAATAATCACTTTCACTTTTACTCCAAGTTTTAATTTGTTCATCTGTAGCTAGAAGATGTAAAACATGAGTAAATAATTCACGGATTGATGTCACAAAATGTCTAACTCTTTCAGGATTATTTGAACTAAAGGCTTCGATGGCACCTTGCCACATTTTAATAAGACCTTTATCAATCTTTGGTAACCAACTGGTCAGTGAATATTCATTTTCAGATTGAATATCTGTTTTGATTATTTCTTCTTCAGACGTGACATCTTCCTCAACCGTTATTGCTTCCAAAAGATTAGAGCTAGTAAAATATTCAAGGGAAGGCAACTTCAAAAAGTTGGGATTACTAGTCAACCATTTTGGCGTTTGATTTTCATATACCTTAAGAAGCTTTGAATAATTAGTTGAAAAATCTAAAAATGATTTTTGTAATAAGTTTTTTTGGGATTTATCAATATTGATTATATTACCAACATTTGACCATTTAAAAGCTGATAAACTTTTCTCAGCAAACAAGTTTAATTCGGTTGCTTTTATTAGACTTGATTGTACTCCAAATGAGATTATGTTTTGATTATCTGCAACTGTTGCAAATGATGTTGCCAAATCACCTAATTGTAGTCCTTTAAAATATGAATTTGAAAGTATAGTGCCCTGAACTATCCTTTTGCTTACTTCAGGGGCGAGTGTAGAAAATGATTTTGAAATTGCTTCAATTGCCGTTGGCTTGTAAAGGTCAGATAAACCTAAAGTCACATTTCTAGTTATGTCAGCAAACGGTGAGGAAGCTTTTAAAATTTCAACAGTTGGAAGTCAGGATTTATATTCCTTAAATAATGAAAATTGTTTTTGAAAACTTGTTAAGGCATTTATTACACTTGGTTGAAAAGTAGGCTTACTTATCAAGCTTAAATGACTTTGAATTGAATTGATTTTATTTGAATAGCCCGAAACAAAATCTATAGCAGTTTTGTATTTGTCCTCTGATGCTTTTTCTAATTGTAAGTTAGCCTCAACTGTTTTCTTATTTCCTTTTCCTTTAGCCGCAGGAGATTTGTTAGCCTTTTTCTTGTTCATGTATTATTGGTTAATGTTCTTTAAAATTCCAGCTAGTGAAGAGAGCTTATACAAGTTAGAAAATAGAATTCTCAGGGGTAGACCCCTACCGGTAAACACTCATCAATTTAAGTCTAGTATAAAAATTTTGAGATGTAATATACTCATGTACTAAAAGCAAAATAAAATTACGAAATCTAATTGTTATTCCGTCTGCAGAGATTGTTCAGAATTCATTGTTAGCTGGGGTAATTAGTCAACTACATTTTCGAACTGTTTCAGTAAGGCAGACCATGTATTCGAAAAAGAATCAACCATGGCAGGAGGAGGTAAATTTATCGGCGCAATTTTAACTGTGACCTTTTGAGAAAGTAGTTGTTTGTTTACGTCTAGAAGTTGTGTCAAATTTTCGGATGAAGGATTTGGAATTTGAATGGGAATTATGCATTTGTATTTTAGTTCAACCAATTCAATGGGAATATTCACAAAAATTGATTGAAGTTTCTTTGGTTCTGCAAGAAAAACTACACCGGGTATTATGCTGTTAAAATCAATATCCTTCGATTTATTATCAAACCAAATAAAAGGAACTTTAATAGGGTAATTTTGTTGTCCGATAAATGATTTTCTCATCAATTCACCTGAAGTTGAAAATGCGAAACTATAACCCCATTGAGAGAAGCAATATAAATACGCTGCTTTTAATAAAGTTTTTGAAAAATTAACTTCATTTATATGATTAATTGTAGCTTTCATTTCCCAATCGCCAACTGGATCGCTATTCCACTTTGCTAACTCAGGTAAATTTTTAGTTTGATTAGTTGTTAATTTAAATCCATATTCACCACTTTCGTTAACCCAAAATTTTCCTTTGTGCCAACCCCGCACTTCTGAAATCATTACACTAGAATTAATTGAAGAATTAGGGATTTTTCTATTAAAACATTCATTTTCTATGATTTCCTTAACTTTCGATTCGTAAGTTTCTCCGGCATTATTATTACAAGGTTTGCAAACAAGAATCGTGGATCTACCATTTACACTTTCGGGAGGAAAATGGTCTAGGGAAAAAGTTTCCGACCAACGTATTTGGGTAGTAATACAATAAATAAAATTCTTTAAACAGAGAGGACACAAATACGCCATATGTTCAGTAGCATCTGCAGGATTTCTAAATATATGAGATAAATATTTATCAGGATATTGACGTAATGACGGGAAGAAACCAAATAGGTGCTTTTTCAGTTCTCCTTGAGAAACTTCTAATTTTTTCATTTTCAAATTTACAAGTCCTTATTAAAAACCACGTTGTTGCTTCAATATCTTTTCTTTTGTACACCCAGTTCTTTCCAATCTTACTATCTGGCATCTTTCCACACAATGCCCATGTTCTTAAAGTGAGTGGAGAGATATTAAGCAATAACTCGCTGTTTTACGGTTTACTTCTTCTTTATGAATTCAACTAAAATTCATGATTTAAAAATGCCTTACATTTATCGGTAAAAGCTTTATGAAATACATTTATCTGATTCTTTCCTTATTTTCATTTTTAGCGTGTACAAACACCTCTCCTATAACCATAGAACTTAATCGCGAAAATATAGAACTAAAGGAAAATGTGAAGGTGTTAAAAGGACAAATCGACTCCTTAAAAAATGATTTGTACCTATGCATGCAGCAGCCAGCAAGGAAAAATTCTATAAAAAAAGGGATTGTTCCGGTTGTTGTAAAGGAACGGCGGATAAATAATAATCGCAGATCTTATTCTAGTGGATCAGCAAATAGTAGGCAATGTAATGCTATGACTAAGAGAGGATCACAGTGCTTAAGAAGTTCTAGAAGTGGCGGTTACTGTTGGCAGCATGGTGGGTAATGATATTTTGGTAGGTCGACAGAGGATTTACCAGCAAATTTTCACATTTACATTAAGTTTATGTAAATACTTAATTAAAATACATATCACGTAACTAATTCTACCAAAAATAAAAATAGTTTTTTTGAATGAAAGTTTGACTCTTAAATGGTTGTTTTTGTTTATGTGAAAATAAACGTTGGAAAATCAGCTTCGAATTTCATTGTCTACAAACTTTATTTATTTTGCTTAGTAATTTTTTAAAGCAAAAGAAGCTAAAGAATTTCAGTGTTTTGAATAAGCAAATCTTTTAAAGATCCCAAATTTAATACTGGAAGTATCAAAGGTTTCATGTTGGCTAAAGTGGATAATGTAGAAACGAATGCTCTGATATATGGAAATACTATTGCAAGCGAATTAGGATAAAAATAATCAGGTAATTCAATTTTTTCCGCGAAAATAAAATCTGATTCAATTATGATTTTTAAAAATTCCTTTTGGTCATTGTCATCCCCATACATCGCAGTAAATTCAAACAATAAAATATATTTCTTTTCATTTGCATTATACTTCCCTGAAGGAGAAAAGTTTAATGATAAGTCATTTTGATTTAATGGTGGTTCATACAAATGAAACTCTTTAACTCTATACCCTGCTAAATTAAAAGCAGCATTCTTTGCGTTATTCGATTCTAACATGGTACAAGATTACATAAAAAAACCCCAACTTTTGCTGGGGTTGTGATAATATTTTTTTGGTGATTAAATAGGCCCAAACGCCATCGACTTTTTTTAATCACTTGAACACATTCTGTAATAATGATATTATAACCTTGATCAGGTGTTGTGTTATAAGCATATTTAACATCAATAAACTGATATCCTTTTGCTTCATACTTCCCTACAAAATTCTCAGAAGGTGTTTGTGAAAAAAGCTTATCCATTTTTTGTTTTAGGAATTCATAATTCATTTTATATCTCCTTTTAGTATTTCTTTTATAGTGGTTCTATGTATATGATTGGATGGATTTCTTACTACTAGGACAGTGACATTTGGCACTTTTGATTCAAGACGTTCTTTCCTTTGGATTGCAAATCTAATATAAAGATCTGATAGTACGAAGTCGATGCCCAAATCTTTCCTCATCTCATCCAATATATCAGAATCAAGAAACCTGCCAATAATCTCTTTCCCTGCTTCCGCAAATTTATCTAAAGATCTCTTTCTATACTCATTGAACAATTTTTTACCTTGTGGGAGTGTAAGATTTAACATCTTATTGTCATTAATCTTAATAATAGCTTCTAAGACAGAAAATTCTTTGTATTTGAACACCTTTTGGTCATTATCCCAGCACCTATCAATTGCCCATAATCTTGCAAATTCTGCACATGAATCCGTGTTGATACCCTCAATAAAAAAATATACACCTTTACCTAGCCAAGTTAATGCATCGGATTCATAAAAATTATTTTCTTTAATGCTTTCAACATTTTAAGGATATGTACCGTGGTAACCAGTTAGTTTTGGGCTTTGGGAATAAACCATAAGTTGTTTTAAATACGCAACAACCAAAAATAAGGAATAAGAACTAATATTTTTAATGTGTTGATTTTTATTGCAAAATTGAAGAATTAAAATTTGCAATTATTTCATTATTAAAGGTTTCTACTTTTGAAATTTCTCAGAGGTAAAGCACTTGTATTAACAACATGCTGTGCATAAAGCAGAGTCTGGGTGAAAGTTTTTTTTCTAATTGCCATACAATGCCCAATTCAATCTTATACGGCTCTTAAATTCATTCTTTTTCACTTTTTCGAAGATTGTTTTCCGATGCCCTGATCCAAGTAATAACAATGCTTGACGGTATTCTATTTTCTCGCTAAAATTGTAAACATTTTTGATTATTCCATGCTCTCTATTATGTTGTTCGTCATAAAATAAATCATGTATTCGCAATAGACGGTCTTTGTTTATGTGAAATCCTAAAAGGCTTCTTTCCAAATACTTTTTCTGCTCGATTAGTTCTTCGCTTTTTTTACTATTTAGAAATACATAGCCTTCCTGAAAAACAAATTTTTTATGATCTTCTTCTAATTTCGAATAAGCTCCATACTTACTTAAAGTTTCAAGCAAGTATTTAATTTCATCGTAAGATATTTTGTCACTTTCCTTAATGTCAACAGGAAAATGACTTGCAGTGTGATCTTGTAAATACGTTTTGACTGATGTTATTTCAGGAAGCTCGAATGGAACTATGTCTTGCTTGTAAAATTTATCGAAGAGGTCTTCAGTTAATTCCTCAAATATTACATCCGGCTTTATTGAATCTATGATTTTGTATAACTCATGAGAATTAGCTCTCCCTAATTCAGAATGGTGTGTGCAAACCAGAGTGATATTATACATAAGATTATAATTTTAAAATGTGCATTATCTCATGATTGGTTCAAGGCATTTCCCCAACAGCCGTTAGAACGCCACGCTTTTAAATTTAGTTTCTTCCTGCACTCTTACATCAATTTGTAATTTCATTCAAATGAGGCATAGTTAAAATCGTTTATCAGGCATTATTAATGTCTTATCGAATATCCATTTCTTGCCAGATTTGGAAGCTGCAATTTGTTTAGCGAGTGTCCATCTTCTTAAAGTAAGAGGAGAAACATTCAATAATAAAGCAGCTTCTATCAAGGTGAGATATTGTTTAGCATTAATAATCTCAAATTCATCTTTTACTATGGCAACAGAGAGCATCTTCTTACTCTTAGTTTCCACCTCAGCTAGCTTAATCTTTTCATTACGCTTTCGATCTTTATACAAACGCTTAGCACAATTATCCGAGCAGCAGGCGCTTGTTGTTTTCTTTGCTATAAAATCTTTTTTACAATATTCGCATACTTTAAGAATTTGCATATTACTACTCATACAATCTGTTGGGTTTAGGTGTTTTCAATGTATCATTTCGTATCATACGGTATCATTGAGTATCATACCGTATCATTTTTTCGATTGATAACATAACCTTCCTACAAATTTTTATTAGTGACCAAATTAACAACAAGAAAAAGCGTACTAAAAGCAAATAAAACAATACTAAAAGCAAATTGCACTTTTCTAAAGAGGTGGAAATGAGACTAAAAGCAAATAAAACCATACTAAAAGCAAGTAAATGTTTATACGGTTACTTTCCGATACAGAATTTCGAAAAAATAAAATCCAACTTATCTTCATTGGTAACTTCACCTGTTATTTCTCCTAAATGATACAATGCTGCACGAATGTCTGATGATAATAAATCACCAGGAATATTTGCATCCAATCCATTTTTTATTTCTTGAAGAGATGTGGCTATATCTTTAAGGGATGAGAGATGCCTTGCGTTGGTA
>JANPIF010000098.1:0-1003 GCA_031424845.1 Ferruginibacter sp. | reverse complement strand
GAAGCAAGTACCCCGCAGTGGAGAGAGGCACGAACGAAACGAGGAGTACTGCGAAAAGCCGGACCACTGTTGATGGCAGAATCTATTGCCGACGGCTCCCAATAAAAAACCCTCCAAAAAATTGAAGGTTCTTCATTAGCTAATTAGCACATCAGCAAATTATCTCATTATTTTTATCCGTTCATACTGGTTAAAAACTCTGCATAATCTTTTGTGCCTTTCATATTTTTAAGTAAAGTATTCAATGCATCTTCTGGGATCATATCTGCCATGTGCTTGCGCAATACCCACATGCGCTGGAAGGTATCTTTGTCCAACAACAAATCATCTCGGCGTGTGCTGGATGCAACAATATCGATGGCCGGATAAATGCGACGATTAGATAATTTACGCTCCAACTGCAACTCCATGTTGCCGGTTCCTTTAAATTCTTCAAAAATAACTTCGTCCATTTTACTGCCGGTATCTACCAATGCAGTTGCAATAATGGTAAGCGATCCGCCATTTTCTATTTTACGTGCCGCACCAAAAAACTGCTTTGGTTTTTGCATTGCGTTTGCTTCCACACCACCACTTAAAACTTTACCACTACTTGGTGCAACGGTATTGTGTGCACGTGCCAAACGGGTAATGGAATCTAATAAAATAACTACATCGTGTCCGCACTCCACCAAACGCTTAGCTTTGTTTAATGCAATGGTAGAAACCTTTACGTGCTTTTCTGCGGGTTCATCAAATGTAGATGCAATCACTTCTGCTCTTACGCTACGTTCCATATCTGTAACCTCTTCCGGACGCTCATCTACAAGAACAATCATTAGATAACACTCAGGATGATTTTCTGCAATGGCGTTTGCAAGTTCTTTCAACAACATTGTTTTACCGGTCTTCGGTTGTGCAACTATTAAACCTCTTTGCCCTTTACCAATCGGCGTGAACAAGTCCATGATCCTCGTGCTGTAATTATCAGATCGTGTTGTAAGATTCAATTTTTCGAAAGGGA
>JANPIF010000097.1:0-9804 GCA_031424845.1 Ferruginibacter sp. | reverse complement strand
GCTACAGGTGTGTAGTGACTAAAGTTTTCATCAATGGCTTTTTTTGCAGCATCTTTAATATGATCGGGAGTATCAAAGTCAGGCTCACCAAGACTTAAATCAGTAATATCAATTCCTTTTGCCCTTAATTCTCTGCCAAGTTTGGCCATCTTTAATGTTTCCGGCTCATTAAATCTTTGCAATAATGAAGATAACTGCATAGTACTCTTTGCTGATGAATGGCAAAAGTATATTTATTTATGTAAGTAGCTGCGTAAAAAAGAAGATTTTCAAACTATAGTTGTTTTATTGCCATGAATACTTGATTAATCAAGAATGAAAACACAAAAATGTGTAGAGAAACGAATGTACATTTCATATCTTTTGAAAATTTTCTTAACAAAATCATTAATAAAAATTAAAAATATTTCCTTATAACAACACAATTTTATTTAATAATACACGTATAATCTTCTTTCGCAAATTCCCCTATCTTTGCGGACTTATAAAAAATTAACATAGCTTATTATTAAAGTATTTTAACATGAAACTGAAAGGTTTAGTTTGGTTCTTCACCATTGCGCTTATTTTGATCTCCCTTTGGGAACTTTCTTACACTTGGGTGGTACGCAGCTACGAAGCAAAAGTAAAAGAAACGGCAACCCGCCTTGTAAAAAGCCAGACCGCTGGCATGAATGCAGATGATAAGGAAGTTGTAGTAAGAGAAAAAATGCAACACATTTTAGACAGTACAAAAGAGAAAGAAATTTATCCTATAGTAGGAACCACTTACCAAAAATGTAAAGAATACGAGTTAAATCTTGGTCTTGATTTGCAAGGAGGGATGAGTGTGACAATGGATGTAAGCCTGCAGGGGTTACTAAAATCTTTAAGCAATAATCCCAAAGATCCTGCTTTATTAAAGGCACTACAATCTGCAAATGCACAAAAAGTAAACAGCGATGCAAACTTTGTTGATCTGTTTTCACAGTCCTACATTGCACAAAATGGCGAAGGGAAATTGGCAGGATTATTCTCTGGCCCAAACAAAGAAGTAAAGGCTAGTGACAATGACAAAACTGTTACTTCAAAAATAAAAGAAATTGGTAGAGGCGCTATTTCTCAAACCTATAAAATATTACAGAAGCGTATAGATAAATTTGGTGTAGCTCAACCAAATATTAATCTTGATGAAAATAAAGGTGTAATAAATGTAGAACTTGCAGGAGTTACAAACCCTGAGAGAGTACGTAAATTTTTACAATCTTCAGCAAACCTTCAATTTTGGAGTGTTGTTTTATTGAGAGATCAAGATTTTCAAAAATCATTTACAGATGCTGATAAAGGATTGGCTCAATATTTAAAAGGAACTGATACTACTACATTAAGCGATAGTGCAAAAGCAAAAAGAGATTCTGCTGCTACAGGTATTATTGGTACAATCATGCAGTTTCCTGTAGATCCTAAAAATGGTCAGTTATACGAAACACCATACATAGGTATGGTTTCTTATAAAGACACTTCTTTGCTTAATTCTTATTTTGCTAATCCTGCGTTTACAAATTTGCTTGGGAGCAATGTAAAGTTGATGTATGGCATAGAGCAAAAATCTAAAACAGGTTCCTTCTTTGAAGTGTATGCTGTAGAAAAAGTAAACGGAATAGATAAAGCTCCTTTGGAAGGTGATGGTGTTGCAGAATCTAACCAAGGTTATGATGAAAAAGGAATGCCTTCTATTAAAATGCAGATGACCCCAACAGGTTCTAGAACATGGGCAAATCTTACAGAAAAAAATAATGGTCGTTACGTAGCTATTTCTTTAGATGATATTGTTTATTCTTCACCAAGAGTAAATGGTAAAATTGAAGGCGGTAATACAGAAATATCCGGAAGCTTTACTGTAGAGGCTGCACAGGATTTAGCAAACGTTTTAAAATCTGGTAAATTAGATGCGCCTGCAAAAATTGTACAGGAGCAAATAGTAGGAGCTACTATTGGTCAAGAAGGTTTGATTGGTGGTAGAAATGCATTCTTAATTTCATTTGCAGTTATTTTCATACTAATGTTGGTGTATTACAACACCGGCGGTTGGGTGGCTAATATTGCTTTAATCTTAAACTTATTATTTACTATTGGCGTATTAGCAATGTTTGGTTTTACCTTAACTGCTGCAGGTATTGCCGGTTTGGTACTTACCATTGGTTTAGCGGTAGATACAAACGTAATTATTTTTGAAAGAATTAAAGAAGAACTTACAAAAGGAAAAGCATATCCGGCAGCTATTAACGAAGGTTACCGTCGCTCGCTTGCACCAGTATTGGATGCGCATATCACATCATTACTTACTGCATTTATCTTGCTTTACTTTGGTCTTGGTCCTGTATTAGGTTTCGCTACTACACAAATCATCGGTATTCTTTTATCTTTATTTTGTGGTATTTTGGTTTCAAGATTAATTACAGATCTACGTACAGACAAGAACCATCACTTTAATTATTTTACTACCATTTCTCGTAAAATATTCCAGCACGCCAACTACAAGTTTATTGAGAAAAGAAAATATGCTTATATTATTTCTGCAGTAGTTTTATCATTGGGTATTGCATCTTTTTTCCATGGCTTTAACCAGGGTGTGGAGTTTAAAGGAGGTAGAAGTTATACAGTAAGTTTTGACAGAGCACTTAATAATTCAGATGTACAGGATGACCTTGCAAAAGCATTTGAAGGAGAATTTCCTATTATTAAAACTGTAGGAGATCGTAAGCATTTAAACATTACAACATCTTATTTAATTGGTCAGGAAAATGCAGATTCATTGGTACAAACCAAATTGTACGAAGGGTTGAGAAAAGTATTGCCTGCCAATACAACATACGATCAATTTACGAAATCAAATATTCAAAGCCAGTCAACAGTACAACCATCTATATCAGATGATTTAAAGCGTGGAGCTATTAAAGCAACCATCTTTGCAATGTTAGCCATCTTCATTTATATCTTTATCCGTTTCCGTGACTGGAGATTTTCTGTAGGTACTATCATTACATTAATACATGATGTGTTGGTAACCTTAGCTGTATTCTCTTTTGCAAAAGATTTCATGCCTTTCCCATTAGAGATCGATCAGCATTTTATTGCTGCTGTTCTTACGGTAATTGGTTTTTCTATGAATGATACGGTAATTGTATTTGACAGAATACGTGAATACAGTAGAGATATGAAAGGCGAAACAAAAACAAATATTATTAACCGTGCCATTAATGATACGCTTAGCCGTACCATAATGACATCGCTAACTGTGTTTTTAACTTTACTTATCTTATTTATTTTTGGTGGTGAAGTTACCCGTGGATTTGCCTTTGCAATGATGATTGGTGTAATTACCGGTACTTACTCATCAATATTTGTAGGAGCACCAATATTGGTAGATTTTGCAAAAGATAAACCATTGGGTGCCGCTGCAGAAATCAGCACAAAAAAGAAAGTAAAAGCGCCTGAACTTTAAAAGAGGCTTTTCAAAATAATACAAAACCCCGATAGTTTTATCGGGGTTTTTATTTATTAAAAGGAAAAATTGATATATACGAGGGTGACTTTACATTATTGAAGGGTTGCATTTATTCTATGTACAGTGCAATATTGCTACTTCTTGCGGATCTCACGAATAAGGAAAGATTTACCATAAGAGTATAAGCTAATATTTTATATCAAATAGTTTTCCTATGTGGCCTAAAATCTTCACAGCGAAATCCGGAGGATTAATTGCGATAATATCATTTCTGTAATTGTTCATCAACACGCCCAGATATAACTTTGCTTTTAAGTTCATTTTAAAATCTTTTGTCCTGTTATTAGTTACTTTGTCCAAAACTTTACATACATCTTCAAAATATTCTTCCATTCTTAAAGAGGGTTGATGTGTATTAAAAACGGTTACTATTTTATTTGTTGGATTTCTGAAAGCGTGAGTCACTCCAATTGGAACAGATAACTTATCGCCTTTTTTTGCGACCAACCATTTGTCTTTAATAAAGAATTCCATTTCACCATCTAATATTTCATAAGTTTCTATGGCATTTGGATGATTATGAATTAATGGGTCTTTCATATTGCAGCCAGGTAATAACTCCCAGTGCAAATCCAATGACTTGCCATTAGTTTGAACACTGTTTTTTAAAACAGTAAACTTCATTCCTAATGGAGTCATGTCAAGTGTTTTAGTTAACTCTGTCATATTGGTATTGTTTTAAAACTATTGCAAATATGAAAGCGCCTTTGGTTGTAACCGCTACTACGTAAAGATATAAAATTGATGTTAAGAACTAATGCCCAATGGTGCTTGTTCCGCCCGTACCAAAGCCCGGCTTTGTAAACTCTTAAATGGTGCAAAGTGAAGCCACACTTGCACAAAACTCATTGTTGCCGGCTTGCATTTTGTCGATGCCTCAAGGAGTCCATTTTTGTGATTACTATTTCAAGTCCAACATGAATGCTTTTCGAAAGCCCTGAAATTTCATTGCCATCGATAATTATTTTAATTACCTCATAGTCGTTAAGAAATCTTAGTGTTATTTTTTTTGTCGGTCCATTTAAATATAGGTCAAAGTCGGTAAGTGTAATTGCTGTTTTTATTGGATTGTCAACATTTAAATTACCTGGATTCTCCATAATGAGTTCCGTCTTTTCAAGTTTGAAGCATTTGTCTGTTTTGTTTGTCTTATCCCAACTTTCAAAAGTGTTAATCGAATATTTTGTACAATTGTTTCTTTTGAAGTCGTCAAGCTGTGAAATTGAAAATAGTAAATTATTTATAAAATCTTTCTCAATTCCATTTCCTGTTTTGTTTACATAATGTGTCCTATGAATTTCATTATCAAGCGTCTTTATTGTTCTTGTACAAGCAACTCTAAGTCCTGTTTCTGCAAAAACCATTTCTTGTCTAGTCGTCTGCTGTTTTTTTGTCCTTTTTGCACAGGATAAGAATGTCAGAAGAATTGTAAATGTGATAAGGTGGTTCATGATACTTGCTGGTAAAGACAGGGTTTTCTGTCAGGTATGGCATTAGAAATTCCATCGCCCGTAACCGCCGCTTGGCTTTTGATAAAGATAAATATTAAGAACTAATGTTTAGCGATGTTGGACAAGCCCGAACAAACAGTAGTAAAACAATTAAAACTTTATTATTTCCGTGAAGGTATTTTATTTGGTCGGCTGGTCAAAGACCAGGCCTCTGGGTTTGCGTGATATTAATATTTTAATTATGAAAACGGTTAGCACCAACCGAGGCCAAAAAATAAAGTTTCAATGATTTAATGGCTGGCTTTTTTCAATCTCTTCAATGATTCTATTTATATTTTTTCTATTTCGTCCCATTGATACTACAGAACTTCTACGGTCAAGGTCACAAATACTATTTACAAATACTCTTTTATTATCAAAAAGTATTGTGATTTGCTCACCCCAACTGCCTGATAATAAACTCGGATAGGTCTTTGCTTCTACAATTTGTTCATCATTCCTTATAATTGTCCATTTGAGTTCTGTGGCGATTAGATCAATTATATTGTCAAGTTCACTTCTTTGCAGATTCGTTTCAACAATTTTAAACTTCAATCTATTGCTCTGAAGATTATAGAAAAAAAGTCCAAGAGCCGAGGGCACAGTTATAAATAAAAGTGTTTCAAGATTCATTTGTTTTGGAGAAGCATTTACTATGTCTTTAAGGAAATCGTAGATAAATAATATCGGAGTGATAGAAAGAAATACAACAATAAAATAGTGTTTAAGTTTTCCCCAACTATTCAGTGTTAGTCTATCTGTGTTAATTGAATTTAGTATTTGTTCGTCAGTCATTTTTAATATTCAAATCGAAGTTGCAATCTGTCACGGAAATATAGCTGCTTACGTTGGGGCTTTGTAGCAGGTGTGGCATTAGAATTCCTTCCGCCCATAACTGCCGCTTGGCTTTTGATAAAGATAAATAATAAGAACTAATGTTTAGCGATGTTGGACAAGCCCGAACAAACAGTAGTAAAACAATTAAAACTTTTTTATTTCCGTGAAGGTATTTAATTTGGTCGAGTGATCAAAAGAGAATGCCTCTGCGTTAAGCGTGATTGTTAGTTGTTTAATTATGGAGAGGGTTAGCACCAACCGGGGCGAAAGAATTACCGCTGCTGATTGCTCCAATGTCAAACCCCACTATTGGCAATACCAATGTTGTGTGCTGTATTTCGTCACGCTGAATTCTTTAGTTGCTCAAACTCAGTAAAAATATTGTCAAACGGATATTCTCCTATGGTCGTCCTTTCAAGTTTTATCAACTTGTATTTCTTGTTGTAAATTTCAATAAACTGTGTCGCTCTCTTTCTAAAACTTCCTGCGTCTTTTCCGTCCTTATATGATATGTCCGCATAATCATAGTTATTGGTTTTTGTCCCAGCAAGTAACGTTGTAGTTGTCAAGATAATTTTGTCTACAGAACGGTCAAAAGTTATACTTACAAATCGCTTATGAAGAAAAAAATATACTGTCAAAATTACGATGATAGAGAATGTAAATATCCATTCTATTGTCGCACCAGAATAACGATTAGGTCTAATAATTGGGCTTAAAAATTGAAAACCTATAAGTCCTGAAACAGCTATAAGAAGCCACAGTAAATAAGTGCTTCGTTCTTTTAAATTTTCATTGTCAAACTGTCGAGTAGAATTCATAAGCTGGTCGAATAATATAGCACACAACGGTAGCGCTTGGCGATGTGGTGGCATTAGAATTTCTTCCGCCCGGAACCACTGCTTGGCTTTGTACTAAAGATAAATATAACTTACCAATGTTCAGAGATGTTTGTCAAGCCGAAACAAAAGCCCAATAGCGAACCAAATGCTCATTGTTGTTTACCGAAGCCACCATATTGCCAAACGCAATGTTGTGTGTAGTGCCTTTACTTCAAGCCGTTGATTCTTACGAAATAATATTTCTCCTGACTTAGGTTTCCGTTTATAAGACTTTTTGCAGAAAGGTCAAGATAATATCTGTCATTAATTCGTCCATCATAAACAACCGTTCCTTCATTACTTGTTATAGAAAAATATATTCTATTTGCTGTTATTTCATAACTCCCAACTGATGGATTTTTTTGTTTTAGGTTGAACCACTTTTTCAAGTCAAAAACATTGCCACTTGAACTCACACTTAAAACTTTTCCGTCTGGATAGAACCTTAAAAAACAATAGGTCGTGTCATTGTCAGTTGAATCTATTTCACTTACAGTTTGATAAAAGCCGTCAAACCTCACTGTCGCTTTTGATTGGCTGAATGAATATGTGGCTTGGGTCAATAGTGTTGCAATAACTAAAATCTTTGCAAAAAGTGTCATTAAAATATATATTTGAGTTGTGTGTAAGTTAGCAGATTTTGTCTTACTTAATATTTACTGATTGTCAAATCAAAATTCTATGTCCGCCTTTAAGACTTTAACAAAAGTCCACCCGTTGCAAAAGCTAAATTGAAAAACAAAAGAAAAAAAATGCACAAAAGCTGAACAAAGTTTGTCAAGCCGATGTGGGCTTTAGGTCAAGTCTATATAAAATGATTTAGTAAAAATTCATTGTCTGTCGTTGATATTAGTAGTGCGGTCTGTTGGCATTACACACAACACAATATTACACGCAACTCGCCATTTTTCCTATTTTTTAATAACAACATATTCAGTATACGTCCCACTGTTATTTTGTATTGTACCTGCACCATTTCTAATTGTCGGACAATTTTTTTTACAGTTATTAGTTCATTTAATTCCAACAGATTAAGTACTGTATATTCTTATTGTTGTATATGTTTAATTTGTGATTATTCAGATCATCAAAAGCTTTTAGTATTTTTAAAAAAAATCTTATTTAAACGCACTAAGCAATTTGCTTTTCTTTATGGCTTCATATTCTCCGGCAACGTTGACTATAATTTAATCCACAATAAAAGCTGATGAATGAAAATCTGCTGAGCATAGCCTGGATAGCAGCGGAAATACTTTTTTGCTGCCTTTGAGCAAAAAAGATTGCAGCGAATAGCCAGATACAAATGTTGAAAATGATGTATAGCTGACGCTTCAACCAATCTAACATTCAACCACTCTCCTACAAAACCTGCTTTGCCTTTAACTCCAAATATTTATTAATAGCATTTACCGTCAGGTTTTGCGGGGCGCTTAGCACAGATAATATACCGTACTTCTGCAGCTCTTTTACCACCATGCGTTTTTCGTAGGCTAGCTTATCGGCAATGGTTTTTACATACACATCTTCTATACTTTGTGCAGTGGCGCCGGAGAGTTTTGTGAGCTCGGTGTTTTCGAAAAATACCACGAGCAGCAAATGGTGTTTGGCTATGGATCGTAAATAATTTACCTGCCGCTGTAGGCCGTTGAGCGATTCAAAATTGGTGAAAAGTATGAGCAGACTACGTTGCTTTATTTTGTTGCGCACCTGCATGTAAAGCATTTCGTAATCACTTTCTAAAAAGCCGGTATTTTCTTTGTACAATACCTGCATAATATTTTCTCGCTGTATCGGTTTTCTATCTGCTGCTATGATGCTGCCCATTTTATTGGAGAAACTTATCAGCCCAATTTTATCTTGTTTTTGCAGACAAATATTGGTGAGTGCAAGCGTGGCGTTTATGGCATAATCGAGCAGACTCATTTCGTAAAAAGGCATTTTCATTAACCGCCCTTTATCTATTATACAATATACCTGCTGCGATTTTTCGTCGGTATAATTATTAACCATCAGTGTGCCTTTGCGGGCCGTGGCTTTCCAGTTTATGGTGCGTATATCATCGCCGCCTACATAATCTTTTATTTGTTCAAACTCCATGCTCTGCCCTATTTTACGCATGCGTTTATTACCCTGCTCATTGCTGGTGGCTTGCGCCATTAATTGGTATTTGCCAAGGTTTATAAATGATGGGTAAACCCTCACTGTTTCTGCTGCGGCTATGGTTTCTCTTTTTTGTAAAAAGCCCAATAACGATTGAAAGAGGATGATGATATCACCAAAATTATAGGCGCCACGGTGCACAGGTTTTATGGTATAATTTATTTCTACATTTTTTTTGGGAAGAAGAATTTTTTCAATGTTCATGTTACGCTCCTGCAATTGCTCGGGTAACTCATCAGTTACATTTATTTTTATAATGAAAGGCATTTTATTGGCAATGCTGATGCTCACATTATTTATCTCTCCATTGCTAAGCCTATCTCCCACCCTGCGCTGTGCAGTTGGTGGTTTAAAAATCACAAATAAAAATAAATAATCTGCCAGTACTAAAAGGCATAAAATGGTGAAGGCAAGATTTACAAATGCATACAATGGCGTGTAAAAAAACGCAGCAATGTAAGCAAGCACGCAAGCGCCCATGGCTACATAAAAACGAAGCGTTACAAATAAATCGCCGATATATTTTTTATATACACTCATTAGTTTAAATCATTTTGTAAGCAAGGCTTACTGAAAATCGGTTTCCTTGTATTTACTTTTTTTCTTCATAAAAAAAGTAACAAAAAAATCATCCCGCAGACCTGCGGGAAAAAATTTGAATGTATGTCTAAAATGAAATCAGTTACAACAATCGTGCAAAGCCAAGCATAGGTGCGACTTACCAACAAAGGATCTTTTCCAAACGTTTGTAACATTGATTTCATTTCTTAACGACATACATTCAAATTTTCTTAACGCTTTTTTTCTTAGGTCGGTCCCAACGTTGCATTTTGCGAACTATGTATTTAAAATTTTACTTTAATTACCTAGGTACTTCTATTCCTTTTAA
>JANPIF010000096.1:0-4327 GCA_031424845.1 Ferruginibacter sp. | reverse complement strand
TTAAGCAAAGAAAAAATTACAGTTGCTCAGCAGCAAACTATTTACAACAGCATATTATTTACAACAAATATTAAAGACTGTTTTGGAGATTTAATTATAGAAGCCATCATAGAAAATATTGAGATTAAAGAAACGCTTTATAAAAATCTTGCAGCCATAAACTCTCCACAAACTATTATTGCCAGCAACACATCTTCATTGTCCATAACGGCTATCCAAAAAAATATTTTGCATCCTGAAAGAATTTGCGGCATGCATTTCTTTAATCCGGCACATGTAATGAAACTGGTAGAAGTGGTTGCAGGCAACGATACATCAAACGAAACCATCCAAACTATTTACAATGTATGCATTGCTTTAAAAAAGCAACCGGTTATTTGTAAAGATGCACCTGGCTTTATTGTAAACAGGGTTGCAAGGCATTTTTATTTGGAAGCAATGCATTTAGCTTATGAAAAGAACACCAGATTTGAAGATATTGATACCTTGATGGAAAACGCAGGTTTTAAAATGGGACCTTTTAAACTGATGGATTTAATTGGTATGGATATAAACCTTGCCGTATCTCAATCTGTTTACCATGCCTTTAATGACAACCCACGTTTTAAACCATCGCCCATGCAGGAGCAAAAAGTAGCAGAAGGTAATTTGGGAAAGAAAACCGGAAAGGGTTTTTATGATTATACTTTAAATGCTTCGCAATGATTTTAGTAACAGGTGGTGCAGGTTTATTGGGTAAATGTTTAATTGAAAGATTATTGCTAAACGGTGAACAAGTAAAAGCTATTTACAATAAAACTGCTATCAGCAATTTTAATCATCCCAACCTTGTAATAGAACAATGTGATATTTTAGATGTGTACGCTTTGGAAGATGCGATGCAAGACATATCAGAAGTGTATCATTGTGCAGGACTGGTTTCCTTTAATCCTAAAGAAGAAAAAAAATTATACAGCATTAATGTAGAAGGTACCGCCAATGTAGTAAATGCCGCCTTGAATGCAACAATAAAAAAGTTTATGCATGTAAGTTCGGTTGCTGCACTAGGGCGCATTAGACCAGGCGAATTGATTGATGAAAAAATGGAATGGACGCCGGAAACCAGCAATAGCAGATATGGCTATAGTAAATACCTTGGCGAAATGGAAGTATGGCGTGGCGTAGCAGAAGGACTGAATGCGGTGGTTATAAACCCATCCATTATTTTAGGTGCCGGCAACTGGAATGAAGGCTCTACAAAAATATTTAAATCTGTTTATGATGAATTTCCATGGTACACTGAGGGTGTATCTGGCTTTGTAGATGTAAATGATGTAGCTGCCGCAATGATTGCTTTAATGGAGAGTGATATTTCTGCAGAAAAATTTATTGTAAGTGCTGAAAACATTTCTTACCGGCAACTATTTAGCATGATTGCAAAAGCATTCAATAAAAAAGAGCCTTCCAAAAAAGTAACGCCATTTATTGCGGCACTTACCTGGCGGTTAGAAAAATTAAAAAGCAAATTCACCGGCTCCTCTCCTTTGCTTACCAAAGAAACTGCACATACTGCTATGACAAAAGTGGAGTACAATAACAATAAATTATTACGAGCTTTACCGCAATTTAAATATACCCCTATCTCCCAAACTGTGGCTACCATTTGTCGTCAACTACTTCCAGGTTAATTCTCACATCTTTCAAAAGAAAAATTTTATAAAAATATCAATCCCTTCAAATGCCTCAAGTAATTGGGACATTTTTTTTTGTGAAACATAAATAATAAAAATTAACAGCAGTTATTCAAAATTTAAAATGATTTTAATTTCATTTGCAGATAAATATAATTTTTATGAAGTTATTTGTTACCCTGTTATTGAGTTTTCTTTACATACAAAGTTTTTCACAAAACAATTTTACTGTGAATGGTAAAGTGCTGAACCAGCTAACAGGCTTGCCAATGGCTGCTGCATCTGTGTTTGCTCAAAACACCACCTTGGGAACCGTAACAGATGACAATGGCAATTTTATACTTTCATTACCACAGGGTGGATATGATTTGATAATAACATTTACCGGTTATCGTACAGAAAGCAAAAAAATAACAACTGCTGATGCCAACGAAAGTATAATCATCAATTTAAAAGAAAAAGAAAAAGAACTGGAGACAGTTGCTATCATTTCTACCAATGAAGTAACAGATGGTTTGGCAAAGTATGGTGCTTTTTTTAATGAAGAGTTTATTGGTAAAACGGATAACAGTAAACGTACTGCTATTCAAAACCCGGATGTATTGCATTTCTTTTTTTCGAAGAAAAAAAACCGTTTAAAAATTACTGCAACGGATCCTCTCATAATAAAAAATGAAGCACTGGGTTACAATATAAAATATACCATTGATTCCTTTACGCATGAGTACAACACTGGCACAAGTACCTATACAGGTTTTCCATTGTATGAAGAAATGCAAGGTGATAGTGCACAAAAAATTATTTGGGAAACGAATAGAAAAACCGCTTACAACGGATCTCTTCTCCATTTTATGAGAAGCGTTTACAATAAAGATTTAAAAGAGCAGCAGTTTGAAATTCAATTTATCATACAGCAAAATGGAAAAGATAATGCCATCAGATTAAAGGATGCTTATGGCGCAATAAATTTTGAAAAAGATGACAGTACACAAACGGTAGAAATATTACCTAACCAAAAAGATGTAGGCATTTTATTTGTAGGTGACAAACCTAGTAGTGCTTATTTAAATGATCATCCAACAGAACCAAAAAATTTTAAATTTTCTATGCTTAGCTTTCGCCCAAATGAAAGTATTATCATTGAACAAAACGGTTATTTTTATGACCAAAATGATATTTCCATAAGTGGATATTGGACATGGGATAAAGTAGGGGAACAGTTGCCGTATGACTATAAGTAGAAGTCATATTTAGAGAACTACACCAAGAGTTTTTCTAAGTATTACAACTTAAATAAGATGAAGGATAATTATCTTTTGATATAATTTCGCTGAAATTTAATTTGGTTATTTCTTCATCACTTTCTCCCACAATTGCGGTATTCTTTTTGTCCAGATTAAATCTCTTTTTACAGCACTTGCTTCTTGCGCAGGTGCGCCCCAATACGTTTTATTTCCTTCTAAATCTCCACCTACTCCAGTACGGCCAAGCAACACTGCGTTCTCTCCAATGGTAAGTGTTTTGTTTATAATGCAACCTCCCCAAATGGTAACAGCATCTTTTATATTTACATAACCAGCAATTACTACATTGGCAGCTACCAAACAATTTTTTCCAAAAACAGTATCATGCCCAATATGTATGAGGTTATCAAAACGGGTTCCTTTTCCTAATATAGTATCGTGGGTAACGCCTCTATCAATGGTGCAGCCAGAGCCAATTTCAACATCGTCTTCTATTACAACCCTACCGCAACTTGGCATTTTTTTATACCATACTTCTCTTTCTTTTTTGGTATTGTAATAAAATGCATCGCTGCCAATTACAGTGCCCGCTTGTATTACAACGTTGTTACCAATGGTACAATAATCCATAATAGTTACATGCGGGTGAATAATACAGTTGCTGCCAATGGTTACATTGTTTCCTACAAATGCAGTTGGATAAATATAAGTACCCTCACCAATATTAGTTGTGTTTACATTGTTTTCCGCTTTTGTGAATGGACGATAATGTGCAACAATTTTACAATAGGCTTCAAATGGATTATCAGTAATGAGCAATGATTTTCCTTCCGGCACCTTTACTTCTTTATTGATGATAATAAAAGTCGCATTACTGTTTAAACTTTTATCATAATATTTTGGATGATCTACAAATGCCAAATCTCCGACCGATACCCTGTTCAATTCATTGATACCTTTTGCCTCACCTCTATTCTCACCTACAATGGTGGCATTTATTAAAGAAGCTATTTTTTCTATACTTACCGGTGCTGGAAAATTCATGTATATAATTTTAATAAAGTTATGAAGGTTTTTTATGTACTGATGGCTTCGTACAAATTGGTAATTGCTATAATGGAATTATGTTGGACCAATAATTCTTTGCTTAATTGCTGTAGCATTTTATTATGTAGTTCATCTTTGTAAACAATCTGCATTTTTGCTGCAATTGAATCTACATCGGGCATTGTGTACAACACGGCGGTTGAAAATAAACTGCTGTTATGTTTAGCATCTTCTACAATGGTTGGTATATTAAATTGTAGCGCTTTCCAAACAAAAGAACACTCATCATAACCGCCAAAGAAAATGCTGGAAAATGCTGATGCTATAATTTCTTCATTATTTGTTTTAGTACGTTCTGGAGAGCCT
>JANPIF010000095.1:0-3581 GCA_031424845.1 Ferruginibacter sp. | reverse complement strand
CAAGGTATTCCAGTATGCGTTCTTTTATTTTGTGCATGCCGTAATGATCATGGTCGAGCACCTTTTTTGCCTTCTTTAAATCGTAGGAGTCGTTGGTGAATTCATCCCAAGGTAAATCCAGCATTAAATCTAAATGATTATACACTACAGAATAATCCGGCGTAGATGGATGCATACGCTCAAGCTTCTCTGCACCTTTTTTAAACATTTCCCCTGCAGCTGCACTCCATTTTTTTGATGCTGCTTTTTGCTGCATGTCTTTTACTTCTGCCACATTATCGCCACCCAATTCATCTTTAATGGCTTTCATTTGCTGCTGCAAAAAATATTCCCGCTGCTGCTTATCAAGTTCAGCACGGGTTTTATTGGTAACCTTGTTTTTCAACTCTGCATATTGAAGTTCAGTATGCATAAGGTTCATCAGCAATTCAGCCCTTTCTTTTAAATCGCTTATTTCAAGTAATCTTTGTTTTTCTTTTAAATCGCAATTGAGATTACTACTTACAAAATGTATTAAAAAAGATGGATTTTCTATATTTTTTAAAATGATACCCGCCTCACTTGGTATGTTAGGTGATAATCCAATAATTTGTGCAGCCAGGTCTTTTACACTTCCTACCAAGGCTTCTAAATCAGGATCACCTTTATGTTTTTCTTCCTCTAATAATCTTATTCTTGCTTTAAAATAAGGTTCTTCCGTTGTTATTTCTTCCAAATGAAAGCGCTTGCGACCTTGTATGATTACAGTAGTGCCACCATCGGGCATTTTTATAAGCTTTACAATTTTTGCAATGGTGCCAATTTTTTCCAGGTCCGAAATAATGGGTTCTTCAATGGTACTGTCTTTTTGCGCCACTACACCCACCATTTTGTCAGCCTTGTAAGCATCTGTTACAGCTTTTATACTCTTATCTCTACCTACAGTTATAGGAATTACTACACCTGGAAAAAGTACTGTGTTCCTTAGTGGAAGTATTGGCAATTCGTCTGGAAGCTTGTCGTCATCTGCATTTCCATCCTCTTCATCATTTAATGGAATGATTGGCATAAATTCCATGTCTTCATCTTGCCCCTGCATAAAAAAGTTATTATTCATCAAAAAAATTTAGTTCGTCAATATGGCAAAAGTAACGGGTTAAAACCGTTAAATTTTGTGGATGCTTATAAAGACAAGTTTAGTGCCGAGAAGAATCTATTTAAAAAGATTCATAATTTCTATAAAACACTTTTAGCCTGACCATAAAATAGGTTTTAATATATCTTAAATATGCTCAATTTTGTAATGTCTAGAGAATATCCTAAATCTTATACATTACCTATCTTTTATTATATAGGGTTGAACTTGTTTAAATAACCCATTAATACCCTATAACTTAGAAATGATTGCTATTGTTTTACAAATAAATTAAATAAAAACTTCGTAAGGAGGGTTATGAATAATTTAGAATCTATTTTTTTAAATTACCTACATTTTTAAATAATTATCCTTTGGGTAACTCAATAGTGAAGGTGGTTTTTTGCCCATAAATACTTTTTACAGAAATAGTTCCCTGATGTATTTCAATAATTCTCTTGCATGTAGTTAAGCCTATTCCTGAACCCTCATATTCATCTCTGGAATTTAATCTTTTGAAAGAAAGAAATATTTTATCCAGATGTTGCTCCTCAATTCCAATACCGTTATCAGTCACATCTATATAAACCCTATCACCATTAGATGTTCCATTAATGGAAATAACAGGGTTTGATTTTGAAAATTTAAGAGCATTACTTATTAGGTTCATAAAAACCTGTGCCAAATAGGGCTGATTACCTATAACCATTGGAATTGGGGAAACATTTATTCGAGCGCCTTTTTCTGCTATATTTAATTCAAGATCTACAAGGGCCATATTGATGGCATCATTTACATTGATTTTACTGAGTTTTGCATCATTTTCAAGGGTTGAAATCGTAAGAACATCTTTTACCAAATTCTGCATTCTACTGGTGGCATGTACAATTTTCTGTGCAAGTTGTTTATCATCCATTCCCGGAAGAGATTTATTTTTAAACATCAAGGAGGCAAATGTTTGTATTTTTCTAAGGGGTTCCTGTAAGTCGTGAGATGCAATGTGAGCAAATGATTCTAAGTTGGCATTTGCTTCAGCAAGTTTTTGTTCTGCTTGTTTTCTTTTGGCAATTTCTAGCTCCAGTTCTATGTTAGTTTTTTTTGCAAATAAAATGGGAAGTATTTTGAATAGTTTGTAAACCGTTATCATACTTACAATACCGGTTGCAAACCTTACAAGACCATTAAGCCGATACATTGGAATCCAAAACATCATGGCATCAATAAAATGTGTACTTCCACAAAGCAAAATAAATGTGGCAAACAAAATATATACACTGCTAAAATTTACAAGCCCCTTTTTACCATAAAAATACTTAATGATAATAATGGGAATTAAAAAATAGGCCAGCCAAATCATTAAATCACTGATAATATATAGCCACCCATGAAAGTCTGACCATTTTCCACAATACCAACGAGCAGGCCATAAGTCTGTTGAAAAAAGGCCGGAAAAAAAATCAACTATTTCATTCATGCTTTTCAAATAATTATAAAATTAATGTAAATATAATATTGAATCAATTATTCTGAAATAATGATAATAGATAAATGATATTTATATAGTTTATAATAAAGATCTTATAACATAGTAAGTTTTATAAAGGAAAAGAGTAGAAAAAATTACAAGACAACAGTATTATTCAAATAGGTTTAATAAAGAATGGTACATTTTACAATGCTCTTTTATAATTTAATTAATGGAAGTTAATAAACAGGTGATTATTTTTCAAACAGCATAGCAATTCCAAATGCTGCTGCGGCTGCAATAGCTCCAATTAAAGTAACACGTATAGCACCCCACAGTGGTTTAACACCGGTCATTTTACTTTTGAAATATCCAAAGATAAACAGACAGATTAATGTGGCCACTACAGAATATTGTAAAGCTTCTTTTGAATCAGATATAAAAAAATAAGGGCTTAGAGGAATGATTCCACCAACAACATAGGAGATACCAATATTTAAAGCAGATTTTGTTGCTCTCTTAGGATCTGGTTTATCTAACCCCAACTCATATTTCATCATAAACTCCACCCAGCGATCTTTATCTCTCGAAATTTCCTCGGTAGCCTGCTCCTGTATTTCCTTACTCAAACCAATGTTTGCAAAAAACTCTTTGGTTTCCTCAATTTCTACGTGACGAAGGTTTTCAATTTCATTGTGTTCTCTCTTCTCTTCATTTATGTAATGATCTTGCTCTGTTTTGCCGGATAAATATCCTCCCAATCCCATGGCAATACTTCCTGCTGCTATTTCAGCAATACCTGCAATTACGATAATACTGCTGTTATCAACTGCACCGCTTAAACCTGCGGCAAGAGCAAACGGTACAGTTAACCCATCACTCATTCCAATAACAACATCACGTAAAAAATCTGAGCTGCGAAGGTGTTGTTCTTTATGGTCAGAATGATGAAGATGTGTATCCATTATTGCTTTTATTTTACGCTAAAATACGAAGGCTTTT
>JANPIF010000094.1:0-7356 GCA_031424845.1 Ferruginibacter sp. | reverse complement strand
CGCAGACTGCATTGCTAAAAAAATCTGGTGCATCTGCGTAACTTCTCCCTCCATTTTATTTACATGCAAAAATGCCAGCAACAATTCCATTTGTTTGGGAGCACCTTTCCAATCGTTTAACAATGGTGCAAGTGCTTCTTCATTCGCAAATTGAGGGTTTAATATTACGTAGTTTTCTTTTTTTACTTTGTATTTATCGTTCAGGTCTTCTCTTATAAAACAAACATTTTTATCAATCAGTTTTTTAATTGTTGGGTACACATGTGTGGCATCCATCACTTGCTGAACTTCAGTGATCGTTAATTCTTTTTTAATCAACAGTGCTTCCCCTACTAAAAATTCTTCATCTCCCAAACCGATAAAATCATCACAAAATTCTTCATTAAAAATTAAGACTGTTTCGCTGCTCAGTTTAAAATTTGCGGGTAAAGCTGCTGCCATTACTTCCCCTTCCGTACACATATAATATTCGCTCATCCATTGCCACAATTTTAATTGTTGCGGATAAACAAGTGGCGTATCATCTAATATATTTAAAAGTGGTTTTGTTTTATATGGAGGTTCGGTAGTAATTAATTTTTTAATGACGCCAGCGTATTTTTTATTTTTTCCAAACAACACTTCTGCCCTGCAACCCGCCTGTGCAGCAGCTATCATATGTACAGGCACACTATACGTATATACGTTAGGTAACGCCAGAGGAAGAATAATTTCTGCCCAATAACCCGATGTTGGTTCATTAAAATTTAATTCGTTTTCTTGAATAACCTCAACCTTGGTTCCTCTCCGAATGAGAGGGAGGCCAAGCTTTTATTTTTAATTACTCTTCTGTAATAACAAATTCTTCATTCGATCTTTATTCAACATTAATATCTGGATTTTTAAAAGGATGTCGCTCTCCAAACCCGAAACTCTTAACCCGCAACTTTCAACCCTCAACTATCATTTCAACCAGCTTGCCTTATAATGAATCAACCCCTTCTCCATTTCATCATATACTTTTTGTTTCAGCAATTGCGCATCATTGCCCGGCATAATTTCATTCAAAAAAACTGCTCTGCTTTTACCCGGCGTCAAACTAAAAATACTATTGTAATTTAAGCGATCGTAAGCATCTAAAAAAAGCACCGGTTGTATGGGAGTATCAGTTTCCACAGCTATTTTAAATGCCCCATTATAAAATTCTTTTAATGGTTTGTGTGTCATATTAAATGTTCCTTCCGGCGCAATAACAACCGAAATGTTTTTTGCTAAAACCCTCTTTAATTGATGCACACTTTTCGTTCTTCCGGCATCACTTTCTCTATCTACCATTACTGTCGCATTCCGGTATATATATCCGAAGATTGGTATTTTAGCCATTTCCGCTTTTGCCAGAATACGTATTGGCTCATCACGAAAAGCCTTCATCATAAAAGGAATATCAATGTATGAAATGTGGTTAAATACAAATATCACTGCATGGCTTTTGGACTTGGGTGCTTCAAAAATATTTCTATGGCGTATCCCCCAAAGGCACAACACAATATCTGCCCATACCCTGCAAATACTATAAATCATATTCCCACCTTTTACTCTGCCAAAAAGTGATGCAATAAATATAAATGGAAACAGCAAAAGCATGATCGTAATAAAAACTACAAAAGCATAGACACTGAAAATAAAACCGGCAATTTTTCTCATAAAAATTTCTCAGCTACGAATATACAATATCATTTTTTTGGGAGATAAGAATTTGGGGCTGTAAAATGAATACAATAATTTGGCATTGGTTCGTTGCCCGCCTCCAATCTTTTATTACCTCAAAGGCAGGTAATAAAAGGATTTACGTCTAAGCAACGCAGCCCTTCTTCTTTGGTTCTTTAATCAACAATATTGCAAAGTTTATTATAAAATCTCTTGCACCAAATATACATTGCCATTTACATTAGCACTATCTCCAACACTCAATCCCATCAATTTTGCACCTAATGGAGATTGTGGTGAAAGGGCATATACTGTTACATCATCTGTTACATTTTTCCCCAACGCAATGCTCATAAAAAAATAACCTTTACTAGTTTTTAACAAGCTGCCATTTACAATTTGCTTTGCAGTAATGGAAGGATTTATATTTTGTAATATGGCCATATCTTCCAGTGATGATTGTAATTGTGCACGGGTATTTGCCTGTTCTATTTGTAACATGGCAAGGGCAGTTTCATGCTTATCTCCGGCTGTGCTTTTTGTTTCATTAGCACCACTTTCCTTTAAATCTAGCAGCGTTTGTTGTAACATGCAAATCTTGTTTTGTAGTATTTGCATATAACTATAGTACACTAATTGTTTTAAGGTCATAAACAAAGATAGAAATACGACAGGTATAAAATAAAAATCCTCTCCGGAAGAACCAGTGAGGATTTTAACTTCATCAATCAAACCATTATTGTTTTATTAGCTGCCCTCTAATTTCACCAGCAGGAAATGCGGCAGTGTGAATATTAAGGTAGTCTAAGTTATTCATCAAACTATCTTCCTGCCCTGCAGGAAGTGCAGGAGATGTATAATTGATGTTATAACTGTATGGTGATGTGCCAATGCCAAATAAGACTCCTCCGCTTACTCCTGCGGGTGCCTTATGTATATGCATATTTGTAGCCGTAAGGCCACCATAAGTCATATTAAGCGTAAGTATCTTAGTAGCCTTGTCAAATTTTGCAGTAGCAGAACCATTAGCAGTAGAAGCATTTGTAGGTACTTCGCTTGCCCCATTAATAGTTGAGGTAAAATTAATAATCGTTGCAGGAGGTGGCACTACAATAGGATCTTCATCTTTTGTGCAAGAAACAAAAGTTCCAAAAATGAGTACGTACGATGTTAGCATATTCAATTTCATAATAGCAGCATTTTAAGGTTAAATAATTTTCACAGAAAAAAAGGAATTCTAGAATAAAAGATTATAACGGAACAATCAATGTTTTAACATCCTATACTCTAATCGTAACATATAAAAAAAGAGTTGCCTTAAAAGAAAAAATGATGCAGTAGTTATTTACAAGTTTAATTATGCATGTAAGAGTGGTTAGGTTATAAGTTCTGTTCTGAAGAATCAATACTTTTAAAGTCAAATTTATCTATCTAAAAATTATAAAAAATATTGTCATCTTTGCTTTCAAAAAACGCCTATTCAATTAACTGAATTAAAAATATACATCATGGCTACGAAAGAATTATGGCTTAATCTTCCGGTAAAAAATGTGGCAAAATCTAAAATGTTTTTTAAAGCACTTGGGTTTACTCAAAATACTACACATGGAGACACCGATGACAATGCTTGTTTTATAATTGGTGAAAAGAAAATGGCATTAATGCTTTTTCCGGAAGCTACATTTAAATCATTTACCCAGCATGAAATTTCTGATACAAATGTTGGTTCTCAAATATTGATTTCTATAGATGCAGAAGATAGAGCAGAAGTAGATGAACTGGCAAAAAAAGCCGCTGATGCCGGTGCTAATTTGTTTGCAAAACCTGGCGAAAAAGATGGATGGATGTATGGCTGTGCATTTGCTGATTTAGATGGTCATCGCTGGAATGTATTACATATGGATATGAGTAAAATGCCTAGGCAATCGGATGGGGTAAATAAAGATTGTATCATTATACACTGCACCGTAAACGCAACAGTAGAAAAAGTTTGGGATTATTTTACGACACCGGAACACATTACTCAATGGAACAATGCTTCGCAAGACTGGCATACCACAAAAGCAGAAAATGAATTAAAAATTGGCGGCAGGTTTAACAGCCGCATGGAGGCAAAAGATGGCAGCATGGGTTTTGACTTTTGTGGGCATTATACCCACATAAAAAATTTAGAAGATATAGCTTACACACTAGGTGATAGCAGAAAAGTAAATATTCATTTTGAAAAAACGGATGATGGAATAAAAATCACTCAAAGCTTTGAACCAGAAAAAGAAAACTCGCAGGAAATACAACAACAGGGATGGCAGGCAATTTTAAATAATTTTAAAATTTACACAGAAAATAATTAGAGTATTTTATAAACAGTATCAATTTAATCATCTAAAATTACTTCGCAAGCAAAATAGGTTTCACTACCTAATTATGATAATATAATATTCTCTTTTCTGTCTTTTTTTAGGTGAATGCCTTATGATCGATCAGAATATTTAAATCCTATACCATGCAAGTTTTCTATAACAATATTTTTATCGTTTGAAAGTATTTTTCGGAGGCGAGATATAAAAACATCCAAACTTCTGCCCATAAAATAATCATCAGTACCCCATAATGATTTTAATATTTCTTCTCTTTTTAAAACACGGTTAGGATTTTGTATAAATAGTTTTAATAAATCGGTTTCTCTTTGTGTTAAAGATGTTTTTTTATCATCAAAAATCAATTCATAGTTTAGAATATCAAATTTATATTTACCTACTTGCAGGTTTTGTTTCTCCGCTACATTTTTTCTGCTTCGCTGTAAAAAAATATCTATCTTCAATACTAATTCTTCAATGCTAAATGGTTTTACTAAATAATCATCAGCGCCTATTTTCAAACCTTTTATCCTATCTTCTTTCATTGTTTTAGCCGATAGTAAAATAATCGGTATTTCATTATTGATGTTTCTTATTGCGGCAGCAATTTCGAAACCGTCTTTCTTTGGCACCATAATATCCAATACACAAATATCATATTCATTTTGAGCAAAATTTTCTAAAGCTTCGTCGCCATTGGCAAAATGAGAAACCATAAAATGATTCATTTCTAGGCTATCTTTTGTAAGAAAAGCAAGTGTTTCATCATCTTCTACATAAAATACTTTATACTTTTTGTTCATGTGCAGGTATTGTAATATTAATGGTGGTGCCTTTATTTTCTGTGCTGCTCAAACTTAGTGTCCATTTATGTTCTCTACAAATTCTATTTACATAAAACAGGCCTAACCCAAACCCATTTACTTCATTGCTTTTGATATTTGGTACTCTGTAAAACTTTTCAAAAACGTTGGTTAAATATTTTGAGGGAATACCAATACCGTTATCAGCAATCCTCATTAAAATATTTTTATTAGCCTGAGAAATATTTATATTTATTTTCAAATCAGTGGTCGCATATTTAACTGCATTATCCAATAAATTATACACAAGGTTTGAAAAATGAAATTCATCTGCCAATACAATGCAAGATTGTGGAGCATTCATTACAATACTAACATCAGGGTTTTTTAGTTTTAAATTTTCTACTACAATATAGATGACCTGCACAATATCTATCCTTGTTTTTTGCAGCGCCAAAGATTTGTTATCTGTTTTAGCCAAATGCAATATTTTTTCTACATGCATATTAAGCTTACCAGTTTGCTGTACAACTATATCCGTATATTTTTTCAGTTTTTCATCGGCAGTAATACTGTTTTGTTTAGCCAAAAAATTGGAAGCAATTAAAATAGATGATATGGGTGTTTTAAACTCATGCGTCATATTGTTAATAAAATCTTTTTGCAACTCACTGTATTTTTTTTGCTGTAAAATGGTAAATGCAGAATAACCATACAACAACAAAACGATGAACATAACAAAAGAAAAAATTATCCATATCCTTAATTCCTTGTAAATGTATTTGTTCATTTGAGGAAAATAAACACTAAAATAATAAGCTGAGCCATTTTGAACTGGCACAAATGCAGTCTTTTTTTTATTTACATTATTTGCGAATGATACATATGAACCGTATTTCATTTGCTCTTTTATACAATTGTACATCGCATACTCAAAATCTGTTAGCAGGTCAAATTTCTCAAGTTCATTTTTTAAATAATAATCTAGCGATTTTGCTTCAAACTTACTGTTTACGATAACTACGTAAAAATCGTTTTTAACTTTATCAATTGGGTTTGTTTGACCTAAGGCAGTTTTACCATCAATATTTAATTTCTCCGAGACTTCCATCAATGCAACATGTACTTTTTGGGCAAACTTTTTTTCTTCGTATTGCACTGCCTGCCGCAACAGAAAAAACTGCAAAATCATAATTCCCACAATTACAATTACTCCTAAAAGCAGAGCTATGTTTAATTTATTTATTCTCATTAGCAAGTACAAGTTTACGCTAATTTTTAAACGAAAAGATTTCCGTTTAAGTTTCATTAACAATCATTGAGCAATCGTTAACAACTATTCAATAATCGTTAACAGCATGTAGATTATTGTACAATTATTTTTACAGTGTTAATTACTTGCAAGCTTAACCAAATTATTTTTAACTAATAAAACAACTATCATGAAATTATTGAAACTAACATTAGCTTTAATTTTTGCCATTTCTTTTATGTCATTTAAAACGGTAGAAATACCAGTTAAAAAATCGAATAGCTTTTCAGCAAGTGTATTCTTATCATCTGTAAAATGGAAATCAGAATCTATTGAGCTTGGAGAAATACCTCAAGGCAAACCCGTAACCATTGAATATGAATTTACCAATACAAGTAATGCAGCAGTTATTGTAACAAATGCGCAAGCATCTTGCGGTTGTACGGTGGCCGAGTATCCAAAAACACCTATTGCCGCCGGTAAAACAGCTAAAATAACTGCTACTTTTAATGCAGCAGCAAAAGGTGCCTTCATAAAAAACGTAACTGTTACTATTGAAGAAGAAGATGCAAAGGTTTTAAATTTTAAAGGAACAGTCATCTAAATTTTTTATAGGTGTTCACTTTCAAAAAGTTGACATCTATAAATCATTTTTTGAGGTTTACAGTTTTCGCCAACAAATAAATTGTTGGCGATTTTTTATTATTGAAGTAGAGGTAATATTTTGGGCACCAGCATATTTGCCCATTTTAAATATTCTTTTCCGGATGGGTGTAAACCATCGCCTGCTACCAGAGTAGTATCTGAGGTTGCCATACGGGAAGATGGACTTATATCTGTATAGGAAATGCCCATCTGTAATGTTATTTGCTTGTTTATTCTATTATACAAGTCTATTTCTAATCCAATTAGTGTTGCGTTACTTGCACCAAATGGTGTAGCTCCATAATCTGGTATACTTAAAACAAAAACCCTCTCTCTACGGTTGCCAGTTAACATCAATGCTTTTTGAAGACACAACGTAAATTCATTTTTATAAATAGCTGTATCTAAATGTAGGTACTGGTTGTTTACACCAATAAGTAATGTTACAATATCGTACGGCGCTGTTAGGCTATTAGTATTTGCAGTAATTGCATCTAATAGATTTTTTGTTGTCCAACCGGTTTGGCCAATAATTTGAGCGGGATATTGTAAATTTTTATTATAACTTTTTAAAATTGAAATGGTTTTATTGATGAATCGCTCTTCTTCATTT
>JANPIF010000093.1:0-3305 GCA_031424845.1 Ferruginibacter sp. | reverse complement strand
GATGCATCTCACATTGCCATGCAAAGCTCGGATGTAATTTTAATGAACAGCGGTATTAAAAATTTACCACTTGCATTAGGCTTAGGCAAGCATACTTACATCACCATTAAACAAAATTTATTTTGGGCATTTATTTATAATATTGTTGCATTACCCATTGCCGCTTTCGGTTTGCTTACACCTACACTTGCAGCATTGGCAATGGGTTTCAGTGATATTGTATTAGCCTTAAATTCTGTATGGTTGTTTGTGAAGAAGGTAGATTAGAAGCCCCTCCTATCCTCCCCGGAGGGGAGAGAAACAGATGAGATTGTACCCGAGATTAATTATATTTAATTTATTTTAGTAGAAAAAATTCTTTTGATCAAGCGAGGTTCTTATTAATTAATTAATATTTAAAACCGAAACCGTACTTTTAAGAAAACTTAGGTTCGTTAAATGTCTCCCCAACAAACCCTACAAAAATATTACGGCTACAATACCTTCCGTCCGCTACAGGAAGAAATTATCAATTCCATTTTATCTAAAAATGATACGCTGGCAATACTGCCAACGGGTGGTGGTAAATCAATCTGTTTTCAAATACCGGCTTTAATGAACGAAGGACTTTGTTTGGTGGTAAGCCCGCTTATTGCATTAATAAAAGACCAGGTAGAAAATTTAAAAAAGAAAGGTATTGGTGCATTGGCTATTTATTCAGGTATGTCTTTTAACGATGTAAAACAAACATTACAAAATGCTTCATTTGGAAATTATAAATTTTTGTATGTATCACCTGAAAGGTTAGAAACTAAATTGTTTTTAGAATATCTTCCTGCATTAAAACCATCCCTTATTGCTGTAGATGAAGCACATTGTATTTCGCAGTGGGGGTACGATTTTAGGCCTTCTTACATGCGTATTGCAAACCTGCGTGAAGAACTGCCGGATGTACCCATTATTGCTTTAACGGCATCCGCTACTGTAAGTGTGCAAGATGATATTTGTAAAAATTTATTATTTAAAAAAAACAGCAATCGTTTTCAACAATCATTTGCCAGGCCTAACCTTTCTTACAGTGTTTTTAAACCTGTAGCTAAAGAAAATAAACTGTTGGAAATTTTGCAGAATGTAAAAGGATCTTCCATTGTTTATTGCAAAAGCAGAAAACAGACAAGTGTGGTAGCAGAACTTTTGCGCATGAATAATATTAATGCAGATTTTTACCATGCCGGGTTACCAGCAGAAAAAAGAACTGCAAAGCAAGATGATTGGGTGAACAATAAAATACGAACCATTGTATGCACCAATGCCTTTGGTATGGGTATAGATAAGCCTGATGTAAGAGTAGTGGTACATTATGAAGTACCGGATTGTGTAGAAAATTATTATCAGGAAGCAGGTAGAGCGGGAAGAGATGGAAAACGAGCGTATGCAGTTTTATTACATTCAGCTAAAGAAACTGACGATCTTTTATATAAAATTGAAACGAAATATCCATCATTACCAAAACTTAAAATGATTTATCTGGCATTGATGAATCATTTACAAATTGCTGCCGGCACAGGAGAGGGTTTAAGTTTTGATTTGGATATTGCTGCTTTTGCGCAGAATTTTAAATTGAATGTATTGGAGGCGACTTATGGCATACAGGCACTAGCACAAGAAGGTTTGTTTAGTTTTAATGAAATGATGTTCAAACAAAGCACTGTAGAGTTTAGTGTAAATAAAACAGATTTGGAAGAGTTTGAAAAACAATATGAAAACCTTGAACCTGTTATCAAAGGATTATTAAGATCTTATGAGGGTATATATGATTTCCCCTGCACTGTTTATGAAAATATATTGGCAAAATTTATTAAAATTTCTCCGGATCAATTAAAGAATGCATTGCTGCAGCTACATAAAAATGGGATAATTATTTACAAAGCAGCTACTGAAAAGCCACAAATATTTTTACTTAAAAACAGAATGTACAATGATGATTTTTTTATAGACAAGAAAGCAATGACTATAAGAAAAGCAGAGGCTGCTAAGCGGGCAAAGGCAATAGGTTTATTTGTAAATAATAAAACAAAATGTAGAAGCACAATAATAGCTGAATATTTTGGCGAAAATAAATCACATGATTGTGGCATTTGCGATAACTGCATAAACAATACAGAAGCAAAATTACCGGCTGAAGAATTTAAGCAAGTGGCTGAAAATATAATAGGCTTACTAAAAAATGAAAACTTATCCTATACAGAAGTTGTAAAAAGAATGAAGCCACTGAGACAACGATCAGTTTGGTTGGTAATTAATTTCCTTATTTCTGAAGAAGAAATATATTCTAATAACGAAAACCTACTCTCTATAAAACTTTAATGTTATAACGTAATTAATGTTTTCAAAATTTTAAACATAAAAAAAGGGACCAAGATAGAAATCTAGTCCCGCTTTAAAATCCAATATCCTATGAAAAACCGATGTGAAGATACACAGCTTCATTTTAATAACAAGCTTTTTTTGATTTATTTTGTAGTTTAAATACTACAAAAACACCAGAATGGGTTATTTTACGGTCTCCCCAAAAATTAATCAATTGAAAATCAATTATATAATTTTTTGAAAATTTATTAGAACCAACTTTTTTTCTTAGAACTACTTCTACCTCCTAATCCTAAAGCGCCTAACAAGGACCTAACAATACCATTGCCTGCTGTGCGCATCATACTTTTAACTACAGTATTGCCTGCAATTTTTTCAAAAGTAGAAGGTTCTTCCTTTGTTGGTTTTTTAACATCATCTTTCGCAAGTCCGGCATTTTTATCCTCTGCTTCCTGCAGTTTAGCAGTTAGTATTTCATATGCACTTTCGCTATCAATATCTGTATTGTACTTGGCTACCATTTTACTTTTTGCATTTATCAAATCTACTTCTCCCTGGGAAAGAACATCCATTCTGCTCCTTGGGCTACAAAGCATGGTATGCGCAAGTGGGGTTGGAACCCCTTTTTCATTAAGCATCGTTACCAATGCTTCACCGATACCTAATTGCGTAATTAAATCTTCTGTTTTATAATATTCTGTTTCAGGATAATTGTCAGCGGTCTGTTTGATCGTTTTTCTATCTGCTGCAGTAAAAGCCCGTAATGCATGTTGAATTTTCATTCCTAATTGTCCCAATACGGAGGCCGGTATATCCATTGGATTTTGTGTACAGAAAAATATTCCGATGCCTTTTGAGCGAATCAGTTTTATAATCGTTTCTATTTGTTGCACAAGCTCATTACTAGCTTCTTGAAATATTAAATGCGCTTCATCAATAAAAAGGATAAGTTTTGG
>JANPIF010000092.1:0-6519 GCA_031424845.1 Ferruginibacter sp. | reverse complement strand
GCCACTGGAATTACTGAACAACTTGTATCGTTAGGATTCGAAACTGCAAGATTGAAAACAGGAACACCACCACGTATTGATGGAAGAAGTTTGGACTACACCAAAATGGAAGAGCAAAAGGGCGATGACGAATTGGTTGGTTTTAGTTATTTGGCTAAACCTGAATTAAAGTCTGAAAACCAAAAAAGCTGTTTTATTACTTATACCAATCAAGCGGTACATGATATTTTAAAAACAGGTTTTGAAAGTAGTCCAATGTTTCAAGGAAGAATACATGGAACAGGACCTAGATATTGCCCAAGCATAGAAGATAAGATAAACAGGTTTGCAGAGAGAGAAAGGCACCAGTTATTTGTAGAGCCCGAAGGTTGGAATACAGTAGAAATATATGTAAATGGTTTTTCTTCATCCCTTCCTGAAGAGGTTCAATTAAAAGCATTGAGAAAAGTACCTGGTTTTGAAAATTGTAAAATGTTTAGACCGGGTTATGCTATTGAATATGATTTCTTTCCTCCAACACAACTTAAGGTTAGTTTAGAAACTAAATTAATCAAAAATTTATTTTTTGCCGGGCAAATAAATGGAACAACAGGATATGAGGAGGCGGCATGCCAAGGTTTAATGGCTGGTATAAATGCATATTTAGCAGTGAAGGATGAACCAGCATTCATATTGAAGAGAAGCGAAGCATATATAGGAGTTTTGATAGATGATATAATTAACAAAGGGACTGAAGAACCATATAGAATGTTTAAGAGTAGAGCGGAATTTCGTACACTTTTAAGGCAGGATAATGCTGATTTACGTTTGACAGAATTAAGTTATCGACTAGGATTAGCATCTCAAGAGCGGATGGCTAAAGTAATAACAAAAAGAAAAGAGGTAGAAAAAGCCATTGAAACCATTAATCAATTGTCTATCAATGGATTAGATGCAGATAAATATTTAATTTCTGTAAATTCGGCTCCTTTGGCGTTTAGACAAAAAGCTTCGCAAATATTACTCCGGCCTAATATAAACTTGGCACAAATGATGCAAAGTGTAAAAATAGTAAGAGAATCACTTGAATGCTTCTCCCTTGAAGTTTTGGAACAGGCAGAAATACAAATAAAATATTTCACTTATATAGAAAAAGAAAAAGAGTTAGTAGAAAAAATGAGTCAATTAGAAAATTTAGCAATCCCAGAAGATTTTAATTATGAAAAATTGATTTCTTTAGGAAATGAAGCAAAACAAAAATTTAAAAAAATACAACCACGAACTCTTGGCCAAGCTAGCAGAATAAGTGGCGTAAACCCAAGTGATGTGCAGATTTTAATGGTGTATATGGGCAGATAAATGATATTTTATGGAAGAATTTAAAGCAGGAGATATAGTAGAGTTAAAATCGGGAAGTCCCAAAATGACAATAGCTTTTATTTCAAAAGAAGGATATTGCTATTGTACATGGTACGATTTTAATGCGTTTACATGGCATGAACAGGTTAAGATTTATACAGTCTTACTTAAAAAATCGACTTAACAAAATTTTATATATAATTCGCCTTTTAGAAGCAACCTAAAAAATTATTTACACGTATATAAAATATATTTAGAGGAAATACAATGTTTCTTAATAATATAAAGAATGTTCAGGTGTAGTTTTTAGGTTAGATAACCCTTGTGAAAGCAAGGGTTTTTTATTTTAATGTTGTGGTAGATATAAAAAAAACTTAAACCCAAATTGTAGTTGAACATTGTAAAAACGAAAAAAATGAAATTACCATATCATTTTCTTGGTTTTGAAATGCACAGGCTATCGGTTATATTTGCTCAAACTGTTTTTTATAATAACTATTTGTATGGCATTATCCAAACTGAGCACACTTGCTGAAACATTAATAGGTTCTGAAATTGTAAAACTTGGGGGTATTATTAAAGAAAAAATAAGCCAAGGGGAGCAGATATACAATTATACTATTGGCGATTTTGATTCTTCACAATTTCCTATTCCTGTTTTATTACAACAAGAAATAAAGCAAGCTTATGATGATGGCTATACAACATATCCTATAGCAGATGGAGAAGCGGATTTGAGAAAAGCTGTTGCCAATTTTATTAAAGAAAAAGAAGGATTAAGTTTTGATTTACAAGAAATTTTAATTGCCGCAGGCGGCCGCCCCCTTATATATGCAGCTTACAGAGCCATTGTAGATAAAGGTGATAAAGTTATTTACCCAGTGCCAAGTTGGAATAACAACCACTATACACATTTTACCGAAGGGCAACATGTAATGATTGAAGCTACTCAGCAAAATAATTTTATGCCAACAGCAGAGCAGATTCGTCCTCATGTAAAAGGCGCATCATTATTGGCTTTATGTTCGCCATTAAACCCAACCGGTACCGTCTTTAAAAAAGAAGACCTGCAAGCTATCTGTGACTTAGTATTGGAAGAAAATGCTCAACGTGCAGAAGGAGAGAAAAAATTATATTTATTGTATGATCAAATTTACTGGACACTTACATTTGGTGATGTAGAGCATTATAATCCAATAAGTCTTCGTCCTGCAATGAAAGCATACACCATATTTATTGATGGAATAAGTAAGGCTTTTGCTGCAACTGGTGTACGAGTAGGCTGGAGTATGGGTCCGGCAGAAGTGATTGCAAAAATGAAAGCAATTAACAGCCATGTAGGAGCTTGGGCACCAATGGCAGAGCAAAAAGCAGTAGCAAAATTTTTAGTACAGCTTGAAGAAGTAGATAAATATTTTACAAACTTTAAAAGCGAAATTGATTACAGACTTCACAGCATCTATGAAGGTTTTATAAAGTTGAAGAATGAAGGATATTCGGTTGATGCAATTGTACCACAAGCTGCAATTTATTTAACTGTGAAAATAAATTTGGTTGGCAAACAAGTAGAGGGTAAAACATTGGAAACTCAACCTGAGGTAACCGACTATATTTTAAATGAAGCAAAACTTGCTATGGTACCATTCAGTAGTTTTGGGGCAAAACCAGAAAGCGTTTGGTATAGAATAAGTGTAGGCTGTGTAAAAAAAGAAGAAATAAACGAAATGTTGGATAAACTTAAAAAGGCATTAGAAAAAGCAAAATAACAAATCAATTTTTGTTACTAAAAAAAACAAAGGGCTTAGAAAGTTTTTTTTGGCGAATAAGCTTTTTAATTTCCACAGCTTTTTTAATTATTTTGTATCTGTTGAGATCTAATACTTCATGGGCAGCTACAAAATTATCTAACCGTTCTGTTGTAAATAACAGACTATTTAGTTGTAGCAGTTCTCTATCAATATCTTGCTGCGTCATAGTACGCTGCCTAAACATTACAAGTAAGTCACGATTGGAAGTCATAGAAACTTGATTTTATTTATAACCTACCATTCCCGTACAGCCGCAAGTGCTTTTTTTAGTGGAAGAACAACCAGTAGCCACCAACGCAAGAGCTATAAGAGCCAATGAAGTTATTTTTATTATCTTTTGCATAATTGTAATACAAAATAACAATTTTTTAATTACAAATATTATTTTTTGGTATTAAGTCTTACAAATATTAACATTAGCTCTAAAAGAGTACTTGTGGCACCTCTTGATTGGGGACTTGGGCACGCTACCCGTTGTGTACCTATAATAAAGGAGTTGGAAACACAAGGGTTTGATGTATTGATAGCTGCAGAGAAAGATAGTGCAGCTGTATTACAAAAAGAATTTCCGCATCTCAAAATATTGCCATTAAAAGGTTACAGGGTTTCTTACAGTAAAAATAAAAAATATTTTTTTGCAAAAATGCTGAGCCAGTTTACTAAAATATATACTGCAATAAAGCATGAAAAAAAATGGCTGCAGAATGTAATAGAAGAATATAAAATTGATATTGTTATTTCTGATAATCGTTATGGATTGTATAACACTAAGTGCTACAATATTTTTATCACTCATCAGCTATTTATAAAAACAGGAAATGGTCTTACAGAAAGATTTGCACAAAAAATAAATTACCATTATATAAATAAATTTAATGAATGTTGGGTACCGGATATAGATGGAAATGAAAATATGGCGGGAGAATTATCGCACCCTTTTATGATGCCAAAAATATCTGTAAAATATATTGGCATATTATCAAGATTTAAAAAGTTGGGTTGTGAAAAAAATATTGATTTGCTTGTAATGCTTTCTGGGCCTGAGCCGCAACGCACCATGCTGGAAGAAATATTGCTGGAACAATTAAAAAAAATTAATTTAAAAACAGTTCTATTAAGGGGGTTACCATCTACAACAAATGAAATATATTCTGAAAATAAGTTTGTGGAAATTATAAATCATTTACCTGCAAATGAATTAAATAAATTATTATGCTCAGCTAATATTGTTGTAGCAAGAAGTGGTTATTCTACGGTAATGGATATTGCTGTATTACAAAAACAATCCATCATTATACCTACACCGGGGCAGACAGAACAGGAATACCTTGCAAAATATTTATCAGCAAAAAAATATTGTATAACTGCTGAGCAAGAAAATATTGATTTGAAACAGGTAATAGAACAATTAAATAAAACTACTTTACAAAGCTATCCAATACTAAAAGAAGATACTTTGAAAATAATAATTAGTGAGTTGAAATAAATATACCTGGTTCGTTTTTATTATTACTGCCTATGACACTTTCAGCAGCATTTTCATAAAAAAGATTTACTGTGTGTGTAGGCAAGTTTTGTATTTTGTCAATGATTAAATTATTACTAACATCACCTTCGCAAAAAAGAATGCTATTCACCAAAGGCTTTATTCTTCCCCCTAAAACTATTTGTTTAGGAATATCCCCACTTTCAATAATATTTTTTTCAATAATACAATGAGAAGTATTTTTTAAAAGAACATTAATTTTCTCAAACTGTTTTTCAGTTCCATAAAACAAAATACTCAATGTTGTTTTAGTGGTAGGAATTATCTGATTAGAAGAAAACATAATTTTAATTTTTGCAAATATTTCTCCAACAGAAATAAAAAAAAGCATAGCGAATTTTAAGAATAGTTTTCTGCTGTAATGTTTCTGCACAAAGAGTTTGATAGCCCCGTAAAAATGATTGACATAATTAGAAGACTTTTTTTGTGTACTCTCTCCTTTAAAATGAATAATAGTTGTTTCCCCTAAATAATAATTTTGTAATCCTGCTTGTGTGATTCTATAGCTAAGGTCAATATCTTCACCATACATGAAAAATGATTCATCAAACCCATTAGTAAGCTCAATAGCTTTTTTGTTTAGCATCATAAAAGCACCGGCAAGCACTTCTACTTTATTATTATCTTTTTCGGGTAATTGGCCGGCATAATATTTTGCAAACAATGAGGAAGAAGGAAACAAACCGGCTAGTCCAATCATTTTAAAGAAACCGGCGGTTGGTGTTGGTAAACTCCTTTTACTTTCTTTTAAAAATGTTCCGCTGCCGTCTATCATTCGTACACCCAATGCACCGCAATCTGTATGTGATTCAAAAAAAGAAATGCATTTCGTAAAACAATCTTCTGGTACAATAGTATCAGGATTTAAAAATAAAATATAATCACCAACTGCATCTTTTAAAACACTGTTATTTGCTTTACCAAAACCCGGATTTGTTTTGTTCCAATAAAATTTTACAGAAGGGAATTTAGGAGAAAGATAAACTTCACTACCATCGGAAGAATTATTATCAACTACCAATATTTCCGCATCAATATCATTACAAGCTTTTATAACTGACAGCAGGCAATGCTCCAGAAAATACTTTACGTTATAATTTACAATAATGATGGAAAGTTGCATGGAAACACGAATTACGATTTTTAATTTTAGTTTTCAAAAACGATTTTTCGTTTTTACAATACATAAGAAAGAATTTGCAAACATGAAATAGAGACAACCAAAAATACTCTTATTATCTTTGCGCCATATAAAAGAGAAAATATTTATCTGCAATAGAAGCAGGCGTGAAGAAGTAACAACATTATATCAGAAATAATTGGATTTTAATTTAAGTAATAAATCTTGAATTTTTAAAGATCTACAATAGAATATGGAACGTACAGAAATATCATCACTCGGCGAATTTGGTTTAATAGATCATCTTACACAAAATAATGAAACACGAAATGCCTCAACCATATTAAGTGTAGGAGATGACGCAGCGGTTATTGACCATTTTGGCAGACAAACTGTTATATCATCTGACCTTTTATTGGAAGGTGTGCATTTCGATTTATCATATACTCCGCTAAAACATTTAGGCTATAAAGCAGTAGTAGTAAACGTAAGTGATATTTATGCAATGAATGCAACACCTACACAAATTGTGTTGAGTATAGGTTTTAGCAACAGGTTTGCATTAGAGAGTCTTAATGAATTTTATGAAGGTGTTTATGCAGCATGTGAGGAATACAATGTTGATTTGGTGGGTGGAGATACAACTACATCACTTCGTGGTTTTGTAATAAGTGTAACAGCTATTGGAGAAGTAGCGCCAGATAAAT
>JANPIF010000091.1:0-18565 GCA_031424845.1 Ferruginibacter sp. | reverse complement strand
AAAAGCTCCTCAAAGTATAAAGTGTAAAACTTGTAGTTTGGGGAGTTTTAAAAACTATTATCATGAGCGCAACAATAACAGCAGCAGATATTAATAAATTACGCCAGGCCACAGGTGCCGGTATGATGGATTGCCGCAAAGCATTAGTAGAAAGCAACGGAGAATTTGAAGCAGCCATTGATTGGCTACGTAAGCAAGGCCAAAAAGTGGCTGCAAAACGCAGTGATCGTGAAGCTAAAGAAGGTGTTGTAATAGCACAAACTACTGCAGATAAAAAAGCAGGTATTGTGCTTTGCATTAGTTGCGAAACTGATTTTGTAAGTAAAAATGCAGATTTCGTAGCATTTGCACAAGGCATTGCTGATGCAGCTATTGCACACAATGTAAAAACTGCTGAAGAACTTGGAAACGTAGAAATTAACGGAGCGAAGGTTTCAGATATGATTAATGATAAACTTGCCGCTATAGGTGAGAAAATTGAAATTCAAAAGTTTGAAAGAGTAGAAGCTCCTTTTGTAGCAAGTTATATACATGGTGCATACCGCATGGGTGTATTGGTAGGTATGACGCACGAAGCAGCAGAAGCCGGTAAAGATGTAGCTATGCAAATTGCAGCTATGAACCCATTGGCAATAGATGAAACATCTATTGATGCTGCAACTATTGCACGTGAAAAAGATATTGCTATTGAGCAAATAAAAGCAGAAGGAAAGCCGGCAGAAATGGCTGAAAAAATTGCTCTTGGTAAAGTAAACAAATTTTTAAAAGATAATACTTTACTAGCTCAGCCTTTTGTAAAAGACAATGCAAAATCTGTAGCAGATTATTTAAAAGCCACCAATGCAGATCTTAAACTTACAGAATTTAAAAGAGTTGCTCTAGGGTAATAACTAATCATAAAAATTTATAAAAAAAGCCACGAAATTTCGTGGCTTTTTTGTTCTGATAATTATAGGGGGTAATTAGGGAATTAAAAATTTTTAAGGTTTCCTTTTTACAAATTTGTTTTTGTTGGTTGGGGTTGTTGTTTCCACTTTTGCTTTATTAGTAGAAACCTTCGTTTTTAAAGGCGTATTAGCAATGGGTTTGTAACCTAAGGTATTGCTTGTACTATTGGTAACCTTTACCACATTTCCCGCAGAGGGTCTTATTCTATTTCTGTTATTTGGAATTTCAATAACAGGGTTCTCTCTAGATTTTTCTTCTCTCTGTGGCCTATTTGGCTGTAAATTATTTGTAGATTCTATGGGAGAAAGGGGCTCTTTTTGTAGAGGTTGGGTGCCTGAAGGCGTTAGAGGAGGGTTAATAATTTGACGCTGTACCTCTGCAGCTTTTACCTCACCCCCTGGATAAATAGGTGGCACAGGATTGGGTGCAGGTGCTATTATTTGAGGTTGTGAAGGTGCTGATTTTTCTGTAGCTGTTGCATTGGGTACAGGTTGCGCACTGGCCGGTACATTGAAATTACCAGAATTCAATTGTGCATATAAAGCTTGAGATACAATTATTAAAATAGAAGTTATTAATATATTCTTCATCCTTTCAGTTTTTAATTATAATGCAAAAGCTAGTCCAAAAAATGTTTTCTTATTCATTAATGGAATACTTATAAAATACTCATATAATATATTTAATTTTTAAATATTAACTACTACACACTTGTAAAGGATAAATTTCCAACTTTTACTGAAGAATTTCAAAAACTATTATTTTAAATAAAAAATTTATAGCCATATACCGAACATAATTTTAATAAAATGTAAAGATGATACCTAAATAAAATGGTAACAAACATCCCATCATCACTTAATACATTTTGCAATTTTTCAATCTGGAAAAAATGGGTAATATAATTAATTTGTGTGTTTAAGATGTTTGTCGAAGAAATATTACTATTTGTAGAAAAAAGAAGTTTATGAGATACTAAGGGTTAACTTTTTTCGTTTTCATTTTGAACTAAAATTTTTTTACAAAAAAATGAAACACAATAGTTTATAATATAATATTGTTTAAAAAAAATTTTAATATATTATTTAATAATATTTATAAATATTAAAACCAGTTTTAAGATTTTAACGTTAATTGAAAAAATCAGAAGTAGCATTTTGATTTCCTTAAATAATGCTATTCAATTACCGAGAAAACCAAAACCTATGGAGATTCCTATCCAAGAGATTTAGGTGCAGTAAAGTACTTAATAATAAAAAATCCTATGAAAACACAATCACAAAAAAACTGTGGGCATACCTATGTCCTTTTAAAAAAAGTATTTGCCTATGCAGCAATGCTTTTAATTTTATTTACGTTTCAAACAGCGCAAGTAAAAGCCCAATTTGGCACCAACCCATGTATGGGTGCCGCTACAACAAAATTAAATCTTTCAACATCTACTTTAATTTCTGGTACTGCCGGCACCGTAGGTGTTAAGTATAGATTTGCTAATGCTTATGTTGGTACTCCTGTAGCAAATTCTATAGATGTTATTGCTGAATTGGTAGCAATACAATATGGAACAACAGTGTATAATAATACACGCTATACTTATAACCATGATGTTCCACAATCTACTATTGGTGTAGACGGAAATTTTCAACCATCATTTATTAGTTCTACCGGTGCTACTAATTTCTTACAACCTGCAAATACAAATGAGAATTTATTTTCCACCTGGAAATTTTCTTTCGTACTAAATTCAAACAATACAATTCCCATATATCTGCCAATGATAGCTCAGGTAATAGATAATGATGGGTTAACTCCTTCGGGAACTTCTCCCTCAATAAGAGAAAGTGTTTCAAGTATTACTAACCCAACAGCAGCAACGACAGCAGCAACAACTCAGGAGACTTACACAGCAGCAACAAAAACTTTTTTAGGGCCTGCTGTTAATCAGCCAGGAATAGGAGTGGGTACTGATTTTATCGGCTATTATTATTATAACAACGTAAGTAATATTACCTTAAGATTTAATCATAACATTTTTGTTGGTGCTTCCGATTTAAATACAACAGGTTCTAACAGATATTCCTCTGTTCATTTTGGCTGCGATTATGCAGGCACCCCAAATTTTGTTTTACAAAGCATTAGCGGTAATGTATATAACGATGCTAATGGCGCAACTGATAATTCCATCAGTGGTGCAGGCACTAATGGTGCTTCAACATTGTATGCTATTTTATATGATAATACAACAGGTAATGTATTAGCAACTTCTACCGTTTCGGCAGGGGGTACTTACAGCTTCGCTGGTATTACTCCGGGTGAAGATTATACTGTTTACTTAAGTACAACTCCTGCAACTGTAGGACAGACAGCAATACCAACATTAACATCTCCGGGTGGCTATGTTTATGCTGGTGAATTTTTTGGAACAGGTGCAGGTACAGATGGTACAGCAAACGGAATCTTAGCTTTAGGTGTTGTAAATGCAACAGCTACCAATGCAAATTTTGCAATAGATCAAATTCCGGTTGCAAATAATTACACAATGACCGCACAGGCAAACCCCGGTGGTACAACTACAGTTAAAATTCCTGTAGCAGCATTCACAGGTAACGACCCTGAAGATGGTGTGTATGCAACAGGTTTGAATGGTAAAAAAGTTACCTTAAACCCTGCCACAAATGGTACACTTTTTTATAATGGAGTAGCAGTTTCTGTTTCTACAACGATTACCAATTTTGATCCTGCATTACTAACGTTAGATCCTGCAGGTGCAACAGCAACCGCTATTACACCAACATTTAGTTTCTCTGTTTTTGATGCAGCTAATCAACCATCGGCACCAAAAACAATTTCAATTCCGTTAGGCGCACCTACTACTATTAGCGGAAATATATTTAATGATCCAAACGGAAATGCCGTACAAAACGCAGGCGAGAATGGCACAAATGCTAGTGGGTTGAATGCTGTATTAACAGATGCTTCGGGAAATGTAATTGAAACGGTGGCAGTTAGTGCAGGTGGCGTATATACATTTACAAAAGCAACTGCAAGTACAAACTATAATGTAGTTCTTTCAACTACAACACCTACAACAGGTACTGTATTAACTGTTTCAAGTTTACCTACTCCTGCTACAGGAAACTGGGTAAACACGGGTGTAAACCCAGGAGGTGTTTCACCAAACATAGGCAATACAACAGGTATTCTTGCTGTAACAACTCCATCTACAGGAAATGTAACCAATCAGAATTTTGCAATAGAGCAAACACCAGCTACAACAAACTTTACTGCAACAGCACAAGCTAACCCAGGTGGTACATTAACAGTGAAAATACCAGCTGCTGCTTTTACAGGTAACGATGCTACAGAAGGTGCATATACGCCGGGTTTGAATGGAAGAAAAGTTACTTTAAATCCTGCAACAAACGGAACACTTTACTACAATGGCATAGCAGTAAACAGTTCTACTACTATTACAAATTTTGATCCTGCTTTGGTTACTATAGACCCGGCAGGCTCAGGTACAGGTGCAGTAACACCAACCTTTACTTATTCAGTATTTGATGCGGCAGATAAGCCATCAGCACCGGCTACCATTAGTATGGCATTTGGCCCAGGTATAGTATTAAGCGGAACAATATTTGACGATGCCAATGGAAATGCAATACAAAATGCAGGTGAGAATGGAACAAATGCAGGTGGATTATTTGCAGTGTTAACCGATGTATCTGGAAACGTAATTGAATCAGTGGCAGTAAGCCTAACAGGAACTTATACTTTTACTAATGCCACTTCTTCTGCAGCTTATAATGTAGTACTTTCTACCACTTCGGCATCAGTAGGAGCTAAACTTACAGCATCAAGTTTACCAACACCAGCAACTGGCGCATGGGTAAATACAGGTGTAAATCCTAGTGGTGCTTCGCCTACAACTGCAAACGTAACAGGTATATTAAGTGTAAACACGCCAGCTGCAGGAAATGTAACCAATCAAAATTTTGCAATTGAACAATTGCCTATAAGTAATACGCAATCATACAATATAGCTACACCAACCGGTAATAGTTTTCTTACCTTAAATGGAACCGGAGGAGCAGGAAGCCCAGGTCCCTTAACAGGTTCTGATGCAGAAGATCAACCAGCATCTGGTTCTTTAAGCACAAAAAATATTCAGATAACTATGTTGCCTTCTAATGCAAATGAGTTGTGGTATAATGGTGCTAAAATTTTATTCGGTGCAGACGGGATAAATCCACCATCAGGTTCAAATCCTTTAACTATTAGTAATTACAATCCATCGTTGTTACAAATTAGGTTTACCGGTACAGGTTCTATGACCACAACTTTCAATTACAGATTTGTAGATGCTGCAGGAAAACCATCTGGTGCTGCAGCAGCTTATACAGTGAGTTGGTTGGGTGTTTTGCCGGTTAATTTAATATCATTTAATGCTGAAGAAATTAATGGCGCAACCACTGTAAGATGGACGGTAGAAAATGAAAACAACACCAATAATTATGTAATTGAAAGAGGTGTGAACGGTGTAGATTTTAATGATCGTGGTAATGTTATAGCTACCAACAATACATCTCTACACAGTTATTTATATAAAGATGGCTTGGCAGATGTTACAGCAACTACGGTTTACTACAGGTTAAGAATACAAAGTAACAATGGAACAGTAAAATACAGTTCGATTGTAAAAGTTCAACGCAATGCTGCTATTAAAAAATCTATTGCTATTACTTCAAACCCTGTAACCGAAGGTTCGCAGTTAAGAATAATTACTGATGTAAATGCAAATGCTGCAGTCAGTATTTATGCTACTAACGGACAATTGGTTTACAAATTTGAAAGAAGAATTTACAACGGTATAAATAATATTTCTTTAAATAACCCTACAACAATAAACAAAGGTGTTTATATTTTAAGTGCTATCATAAACGGAGAAAAATTTAATACAAAAGTTATATTTTAAAAAACAGTTTAAAAAAATAAAACGGACAGCTTAAAGTTGTCCGTTTTTTTATGTTTATATTTTTTTAAGAATCTTGTTCGCCAAACGTTTGTAGCGAAAATTATTTTTTCTTTTTTTGTCCCCTTGTAATTGGCTTACCATATTTTTTCATCATCCTGTCTTTCCGTCTTACCACAAAATTTACTTTACTGTTCTTGGCAGATTTTTCATGAAAAGCTGGTCCTACTTCTTCTTTCTTAGGCAACCTTACCTGATAGGTTTTCATAAACACTTTAGGTATTTCATCTTCCGTTAAAACATCTGATACAACTAAGTTTTCAGGCAATGACAGCAGCGGCACATCATACCTCATCAGTGTTTCTATAATTTCCAGTTGTGGCTTTTCTTTTTCAGTAATGAAAGTAATGGCTATACCTTTTTTATCTGCACGGCCTGTACGTCCAATTCTGTGTATATAATTTTCCGGTACTTCCGGTACATCAAAATTAATAACATGGGTAACTTCTGCAATGTCAATACCACGGGCTACAATGTCTGTAGCAATAATAAAGCGGTAAGTGCCTTCGTGAAATTGTTTTACCGTATTAAAACGGTGGTTCTGTTCTTTGTTAGAATGTATGACGCCAACAGTTCCGGCAAATTTTGGTTCTAATTGATTGTATAATTCATCTGCCAGCTTTTTAGTAGCCGCAAATACCAATACTTTGGTCATAGTTTTATCTTCTGTTAATAATAATTCCAACAAATTTACTTTCGTATAAAAGTTAGGAACCAAATAACCCGTCTGCACAATATTTTCCAAAGGTGTTCCTGTTGGTGCAGCTTCTACTCTTTCGGGATCGTTAAAGTAAGTATCAATCAGCATTTCCACATCGGGTGTAATGGTTGCAGAAAACATAAGGTTCTGCCTTTTGGGGGGCAACAAATCAAGTATGTTTTTTAACTGGGTACGAAAACCAAGGTTCAACATTTCATCTACCTCATCTATCACCAGTCTTTTTATGGCTTTTGTTTTTACTGCACCATTCATACATAAATCATATAATCTACCAGGAGTAGCAACCAACACATCTACACCTTTGTGTACTTCCAAAGCTTGGGTATTAATATTTACGCCGCCGTAAACACCTAGTACTCTAACGCTCATATAGGTAGTTAAATCTTTAACTGTTTCTACCACCTGTGCCACCAACTCTCTTGTGGGTACTACAATTAAAATCTGTGGATCTTTTTCTTTGCTAAATTTCCATTGTTTTAAGCATGGCAATAAGTAAGCAAAAGTTTTACCTGTACCCGTTTGAGCAATACCACATACATCTCTACCACTCATTACTACAGGGAAAACCCTGTGCTGAATAGTGGTAGGATTTGTATATCCTAAATCGCTTAAGGCAGAAAATAATGCAGCGTTTAAATTTAAATCTTCAAAAGTCATAATAGCTATAATAATAGACGAAGGTAGTCTTAAAAATTAGTAGTTATTTTTCATAGTCTGTTGAAAATATTTTGAAACAAATACAAAAAAAAATTAGCAGAGTAGAAACTCTGCTAACTGCTTTTTAGGCTGGGGATGAAATAAACAAGATAAAAATAATTCGATCAGAGGCTTATTTCAGTTTTCGATAAAGTGGTTCGGATTAAAACGTAAGGGGATTGTAACATCCTTTGATTAGCGTTTTGCTTTATCAAAATCATTCAAACTTTTTTTATTTACACATATATATCCTTTGAAACTATAAAAAACAAGGATTCGCAATTATACAATAGTTACAAAATGCAAAATATTAAAATACTTTCAAATTTTATTCGGTGAAGGGCTATATATTTTCAGTAAAATATTCTTTATTTCGTTTAGGGTAAATGCAGTAATAAATTATATACATTTTAACCAACCGCTGATGCTCATTCTGCTCCGGTTGGCTTTGCATACTTCATGTTCCATTTCATTGCTTTTAAAAAATACTGCTGTTTGAGATTGTGGTTTAATTTTTTGTGTTACCTCATTTTGGTAAATCACTAATTGCCCACCATCTTCTTCCATCCAATTGTTATTGAGGTAATTTATAAGAGAGTATTTTCTGTTGCTGTCACTTTTAAACTGGTCTTTATGGCGCTTGTATCCTGCACCTTCACCATATACTGCATAATGAAATTCGTAATCATTAATACCTGTGTAGCAAGTAGTGTTTAACCTTTCTACAAAGTTATCTATATGATGTAGAAATTCCTGTTCAAAAATATTGTCGTGGCTTTTATCCATCCAATAAATTTTATCGCCCCGCATTTTTTGGTTGGTATCCATTACAGTTTCATTGCCTACTCCTGCAAAAACCATTTTATCATCTTTTTGTAATTGATGAATATTTTGTTGCAACCCTGCAGATAATTCTTCGGTTAAAAAATCAACGTCTATTCCTAAATTATTGTCAAGATAAGAATCTATTAAAAGATCAAATTGGTTGTACATTATTTTTTATATGCGAGGAAGGTAGTGCATTAAGTACAAACTGAAATAATTTATAAATCCCAAATATCTTTTGCTGCTCTAAATGTATTGCAGTGTGCCTCAGTAATAATTTTTACATCCGCACTGTAACCACCGCCCATGCTTACCTGGCAGGGAATATTATGTTGCTTTAAATGTTCAAATACAAATTCATCTCTTTGTTTACAACCTTGCATGGTTACTTTTAGTTTTCCAAATTTGTCCGTCTCCAAAACATCTACACCTGCTAAATAAAATGCAAAGGTTGGGTTTACTTTTTCAATCAATGATGGAAGCGTTTCTTTTAATAATTGTAAATAAGTTTCATCATTTGTACCATCCAATAATTCCACATCCAAATCACTTTTTTCTTTTCGAAATGGATAGTTATTTTTACCGTGCATACTAAATGTAAATACCCTTGGTTCATCTTCAAATAGTTTTGCCGTACCGTTTCCCTGATGTACATCTAAGTCAATGATTAATATTTTTTGAGCAAGGTTATTTTGCAATAAATAATTCGATGCAATTGCCTGGTCGTTCAGCATACAAAAACCTTCGCCTCTATCTGCAAAAGCATGGTGTGTACCGCCGGCAATGTTCATAGCTACACCATTTTGCATGGCATATATACATCCATCAATGGTGCCTTGCGCTATCATTAATTCTCGTTGTGTAAGTGCCAGTGATTGTGGAAAACCAATTACTCTTTGCTCCCTTGCAGTTAATTGTTGATTCATTAATTTATCAAGATATTCTTCATCATGCGTAAGCAAAACAATTTCTCTTGCACAAGGATGTGGAGCAAAAATATTTTCTTCGGTAATGGTTCCTTCAAACAATAATTGCCCGGGTATCAATTCATATTTTAGCATGGGAAACCTATGGCCTTCCGGTAATGGATGCACATAAATGGAGTCGTATGCTATTTTTAAAATAGATCTATTCATCATATCATCGAAATAAACTGTTTAACTAACAAGACAAAGTTCACTGATATTAAATTTTTTCTTACAACCTTTCTAAAATCTTTTGTACGCATTGCGGTAATTCTACCTGCTTGTTTCAATAAAATCCTATTTGTATAACAATGATTGTAAGCTTTTAAAGATAAATTAAGAAGTAATCTTTCCTCCTTTAAAATTTTTGCAATAAAAATAACAGGCTGTTGGTGTAATTATTTTTTTATCGGTACTATTATTGTAATTGCGCAACATCGGTTGATAGCAGCATTCATGAAAAACTTAATTATCCTTTTATTATCGTTGTGTATTTCAAGCCAGCTAACAGCTCAAACTGTTCCTGTAAGAATAGGTAAAGCAGCATCTCAGTTAAACATATCTCAAAGACCGCCCAGCGATTCAGGACTTATTCTTGTTCCTTTCGAATACCGACAATCTGCGCTAAACGTACCGCTCACTTTTAAGGTAATAGACAGTGTGGTAAATTTGCTTTTTAAAAATAAAGGTATCACGCTTTCTATTTTTGGTTATGCGCATTTTGAAGAAGGAAATGATACTATCAATAAATATCTGGCGCTGGACAGAGCATTATTTGTAAGGGATTATATACTGGGTAGAGGTGTACTTGAAGATCGTTTATTATTGATTAAAGGTATGGGGGCCACCAAATCTGGAAACAGTGAAGTTGATAAAGATGGGCACCCCCGCATTTGCCGTGCAGAGCTTATTTTGAATTACCCGCCACCGCCGCCACCCATTATTTATGATAGAGATGAAGATGGTATTGCAGATACTACGGATGCATGCATAGAGGTGTTTGGGTATGCAGAAAAAAATGGTTGTCCTGATACGAATGCCATTATCATTCCTTTTGAAAACAATGGCGCTTGGCTGGCTTCTAAATCATATGCTGCATTAAATAATGTCGTAAAAATTTTACAAGAAAATCCATTGTATAATATTAAAATAGAAGGACACGCATATAAAACAGAAGGCGTAAATACTGTATGTAATTCACTTTCAGCAGACCGGGCAACTATGGTGAAGCAGTATTTTTTATCACGTAATATTTTGGCAAAAAGAATTGCAACTGTAGAAAGTTTCGGCAACAGGCGACCGATTAATACCGGTAAAAATCTGGATCAGATTTTATTAAATGCAAGGGCTCAGGTTTTTCTGCTAAAAGAATAATAGGGGTCGCAAATAAGTATCACATTACAGATACCTGCAACTTTTTTCTTTTTATTTCAATCCAAAGTTTGACATAAGAGCAAGCGGTATTTCCATTTTGTTTTGCAGGTAGCCACATATCAGAAAATTTCTGAAGAGACTCTTCAAGGACTTGGTCCCTAATACCTTCTCCCACCAATTTTTTTATATTAAATATTTTGCCGTTTTTTGTGACAATAAATGATAACAAAATTCTAGAATTTACATATGCCTTACGATCTTTCAGAAACCAAGTTAATGAGTCCTCGAATGCACTCTTTGAAATTTTGAAAGATGGAAGAGTTTCAATTTTTGTAAAAACCATTCCATTACACTCATTCTGAAATAACAGTTTTGAAGCTTGATTGTTATCTAATAAGTCCTGAGAGAATACTGATAATGGAAGAACAATAACAGGTAACAATAATATTTTTTTCATGTTATTTTAAAGCCTTTTAAAGAGTTTGCATAATACTTTTAAAGAGTATAATCAAATCTCGACTTATCCCGGCATTCTTGTAATGTATTTTTCTATTTGCTTTATCTGATCTACAATTTGTGGAGTAGTTGGTTTAAACCCTTTTGCTTTTCTAAAATATTCTTTGGCTGCTCTAAATTCTCTTTTATTCATCATAATAGAACACAACTGTAAATATGCAGCGGCATTGTTTTCATTATCTGGCAAGCCTGCACGTATGGCCTGGCGTATGTAAGATTCTGCTTCCTTCTGGTTTCCCTTTTGCATAGAAAGCATTCCTAATTGTAATTTGTTTGGCCCTTCCGCTTGTTTGGTAAGTGCACCGCCGCCAAGTTCGAGACTTTTTTTCATGTGAGTTTCTGCGGTATCAAAGTCTTGAGAAACCATTGCAAGATTACCCTTTATGGTATGATAAACAGAACGCATTGGTTTGATAAGCAACTCTGGAAATGTAATAGAATTAACCACTTTGTTGGCTGCTTCCATATCGCCTGCTTCCATGTGCGATTGTATGAGGCGCATTGGACCAAACAAAAAATGCCCAAGAATTAATACGGCTGATAAAAGATATAATATAAATGATGGCCAAAAACTAGTTTGATAATTTACAAAAACCGCTAATATTAAAAATAATATTCCCAACCAAAGACGGTATTTAATAATCGTATTCATCCATTTCATAACAGTAAAAATTTGGGCGCAAAGATATGCGAATTACGATGTAAGAAGGGCAGGTATGAATTTAAAATATGGGTCATTTCGTTGAAACCATATCTTTAAAATATTTATGTGAAAACACGAAAAGCAAGTTTTGAAGTTTGTTTCTGAATTGCCCCGTGCTTTAGCACGGGGATAAAAAAATTACTAGCCAGGGGCTTTAGCCCCAAAAACGCATTTGAATTGGGGCTAAAGCCCCCATCATAGGGATAAAACTTACACCGACCTAAAGGTCGGCGCAATTCAAAAAACACTTACTACATTAGAGCTGACATTATTAAAACTAAAAAAATTATACTAAATCTCCGGTGAATCCTATCCAAAGAAAACCCTTTCAATTGTCCAATACAAAGCAATAGCTGCAATAATAATTGACAATGGGATAACAACTCGTTTTTTGTAATAGGTTTTATTGCCAAATGGTTTTGCCAATAAAAAAAATGCTGCTAAAATAACTGTGATCTGCCCAAGCTCTACACCAATGTTGAACATAATGAGCGATGAAAAATAACTGTTTTTTGGAAGACCTAATTCGGTAAGTACGCTGGCAAAACCCATTCCGTGTATCAGTCCAAATAAAAACACAATACCAATTCTACTCGCTCTCAATTTTTGTGAAAATATATTTTCCAAGGCTACATATAATATTGATAAAGCAATAATAGGCTCTACAATATTTGCCGGTGGTTTTATTACTTCATACATGGCTAAGCCCAATGTAATGGTATGTGCAACTGTAAATGCAGTTGCCTGCCAAAGAATAGGTTTTAATGATGGGTTTAATAAAAACAAACCCAGAACAAACAAAATATGATCAAGTCCCAGCGGTAAAATATGTGTAAACCCAAGTTGCAAATAAATAAATGCAACTTCTGTTTTACCTAGTTTAGATAATCCTTCCACATCATGTGCCCATAATGACTGACTTACCAAAAAAAACAATATTATGCAACCTATAATGCGGCAATGAAATTGAAATTGACTGTTTTTCATTTTTAATTATTTAGAAAACTATTTAATTTTTTATTCATCTTAAAAAAACACTGCCAATTTTATTTTGGCAAAAACCGGCGAGCCGGGTGTGTAATGCAATTCATTTACCGGGTCTGTTTCATTTTGTAAACGGCTCTCTGTTGCAAACTGTGCTTCGTTCCATTTTACATTAAATATGTTTTCGAAAGATAAACCAATTTCGTATTTGGGTTTGGTATAATTAAAAGATGCATCCAACAAAAAATAACCTTTTGCTATAATTGAATTGTCTTCATTTGCAGGACGATTTTTAATATACCGATAGCTTAAGCCTCCATTTAAACCGGTATGTTGTTTATAAAAAAATCCGCCAGTACTTGTAGCTGTTGGTGCAAGTGGAATATAATCTTGCCCTTTTGTTTTGCCTATTGCCCTAGGCTTTGTAAAATTAATATTTGTATTGGCAAATATGCTTTTACTTATTTGATACCGAGCTATAATATCTAAACCTTGTCTTTTGCTTTTACCGCTAGCTTCAACAATACCGGCATCACCAACATATACAAACTCCTGTTGCAAGTAAAGATTCCATGCAGCAATATTTATCAAGAGGTTTTTTGTGGGTTTTAAAATCACACCAAAGTCCACACCGTAAGCTGCTGGCAATAGTTGCTTTACCGTATCATCTGTAACCACTCTTGTGTCGTTGCTGTGAAAACCTTTTCCGGTTTTTACATATAACTGTACTTGCTTTTTAATGTTGTATTGCACATTAAATTTTGGACTGATGATGCTTTTATTTTGCTGCGCCAATTCTTTGTTTACGAGTCTATCAAAATAATTAAAATTAAAATAATCCAGACGTACACCTGCATCAATTTCCCATTTACCCATACTTAATTGTTGTTGTGTAAATGCATAAGCATTGGCTTCGTTTACATCGCCTAATTTTACATTACTTAAAAATTGTCGCTTCACCACATTTGCAAGTTTGCTTCTGTTGGTAGCATCGTACCTTATACCAATTGCATTAGTAGAAGATAATACTGCATTACGAAAAAACCTTTTTTCTTTTAATGTAGAAACAAAACCAAATAAATTTCTTGCTTCCTGCTGTTGAATTCCATCGCCGTTTACAGGATCATTTAAGAAAAAAGTAAAGTTTGAATACAGGTTAAATTTATATCGGTTATAAAAAAATTGGTTTTGCCATGTAGCGCCGCTGTTAAACTGGTGTGCTATTACAAAGTTTGCATTATACCTTTCTGTAATGCCGCCCTCTGTTGGGTCAATGCTGCCAAACCTACTGATAGTTGCTGCTTCCACCGCCCTGGTTGGTATTTGTCCGCTGGCATACCACTTGCTTTTAAATGCAGATGCAGAAAAACTAAGGTTTGTTTTTGCTGACAATGCATTGTTGTATTTACCAAAAATATTAAACCGGTTTAAGCGTTGCTTACTTTCTGTAGGGCCATCACTATAAAAAAACTCACTAGCTATGTAGGCGTTTTGTTTTTCTTTATTCTTTTTTAATAAATCAATCATAGCAAGTGTGCGATAACTATTAAAGCGGCCTGCCTCAACCTGCACCCTACTTTTACCAATACTATTAAAGGTAGAAAATGCAACATAACCTGCGGTATTTAAGTTGCCATGGTCTGCATAATAAGGCCCGGCACCAAAGTCAATATTATTGATGGTTTCCGGTATAATAAAATGAGCGTCCGCATATCCTTGCCCATGTGCATGGCTTACCATATTTACAGGCATACCATCTACACTAACCTGCACATCGGTGCCATGGTCCACATCAAACCCTCTTAAAAAAATTTGCTCTGCTTTGCCACCACCAGCATGTTGCGCTATAAATAAACCGGGCACCAATCTTAATAATTCCTGTGTATTTTTTACAGGATTAAGTGCCAAATCTATTTTTGCAAGTGAGTTAAATTTGGCTACGCCAGATGATCGTAGTTGTACATCAGCCAATTTTATGGCATCTGGTTGCATTTCTATTTTTATGGTAGAAATGTTAGCCATAGAAATATGCATATTGGTATAGCCAATATGAGAAGCTATTACATGTCTACTTTGTGAAGAGACTTTTAAAATGAAATTTCCATCATCACCAGTAATCGCTTTTTCATTTTTATTGTTGTCAGTATAAACAGAAACTGCTCCCAACGGTTGTTTGCTAATAGCGTCTATCACCAAACCCTTAATAATTTTTTGGGCGATGGAAGCGTAAGAAAAGGAATGTATGGCAATGAAGATTAAAAATACACGTATGTAATTTTTGTCCATAAAATAATTTAAACAGATAATAAATGCAGCGCCTCACATTTTCAAAAAATGAAAATGTAAGCCTGCTAATAAAAGATAAATCTGTTTAAATACGGGGAGGGGGATAATTGTATTGCAAATTCCCATCAGCTAAATCATCGCTTGATGTTACTTTACATTTTTTGAGAATTATTGCTGTAGTAAGTTCATTAATTTTTTGTGTAAAAACAATATGATCAGTAGAAGTATTTTCTTTTTTGGAAGATGGTAAACTTTTATTTGAATTATCTTCCTTCGCATTTTTAGTAACCTCAGCATGAACATGGTATTTTCCGTTTTCAAAATGCACGGTGGCCATGTGTTGTTTGTAAAATATTAAATGGTTTACCGCATCTTTCAAATAAGGAAATGCAGGTTTAAACATCACTATTGCGTAGCTGAATAAAATGATATGTAGCAATAAGTTTTTCATTGTTTAAACCTGTAATTCTCAGTTACACAATTAATACTTTTTAATAAAAAATAATTTAATAGTATTTATTTATATCAAAAGTTTGAATATATTGGAGTGTCAGGCTGAGCTTGTCGAAGCCGATGTGCTTCTTTAGACCCGCCTTCGACAAGCTCAGGCTGACATTCTAATACTTTGAACATGAATTTATTCTCAATTACGATTTACTTTACATTTTCGCCCCATTTATCATCACTGCTCTTTTCAACAACTCAGGGTTTTTACTACCTGTACTCATGGCTGTTTTTAAATATTCTTTTGCCTGGGGAATTTCCTTTTTGTTATAAGCTATCCATGCAAGTTCTTTGTTCACATCAATATTTTTTGGACGAACATTGTACTCCATCAAAGCATATTTATAAGCACTATCCCATTGATTTGTTTTTATAAACGATTGCGCTAGTTCCAAAGAAACTGAATGACCTGGAGTCGCAGCATCATCTCTTAATAACTTTTGTACTTCATTGTATTTGTCCTGTGTTCTTTTGGTATCTCCCATAGCTGCATAAACTTCTGCTTTTTGTTCTTCAAAAGAATTATCCAACATAATGGCATTGGCAGAATCCAATAAAGCCAACGCTCTTGTATAATTTTTTCTTTCGGTTTCTATTTTTGCTAACCCTGCCATGCTTGGTGCATAGCTTGGTCTCATTACCAAGTTTTCTGTATAAGCAGCTTCGGCTTCCGCCATTTTACCGGTTCTAAAATATAAATCCCCCAAAATATTTCTACTCCAGCTTTGTGGTTCGCTACCCTGCAAGCCTGCTGTTACAGCCATTTTCATGGCGTCAATTGCACCATCGTAGTCCCCATAAATTTCACGCAGATACGATGCTCTGGAATATGATTCCAGTGATGGTTTTAATGCCTGCATTTTATCAGATACTTTAACTGCATCTGCATAATTGCCAAGCTCTACATTAGCATCTACCAAAATACCATAAACATATGCATTGTTTGGATTTATAGCCAACGCTTCTTCCGCTATTTTTTTTGCATCTGCAAACTGGTGCTGGCTCATTCTTAAAGATGCCTTGTACACTTTTGCTTCAAAATTATTAGGATCTAAACTTAACACACCATTCAATATTTTTTCGATAGCTGTGTAATAAAAGTGATGCTCACCAGTAATACGTTGCTCAGCAATAAAAATGGTAGCTGCCTGTAAACGCAATTTTGTGTCTTCAGGCTTTTGGGAAATTTTTTGTTTTAATTCTGCGATTTTTTCCTGGGTTTTTTTCCATTCAACAGCATTGGCTAACGCTCCCTTTCTTTCTAAAAGATCAGGAATTTCCATAGGGTTTTGCTCGCTGTTGTATTGTTGAAGTTTTTGTTGGTTTGCTTTTGTATTGCAACTGCTTACAGCTATTGTTTCCATTAAAATAATAAAGGAAACAAGCAATACGTGAAGGTTAAAAGAGTTTTTCATGTATAGTTTGTTTTTAACATTTACGAAAAAAGAAGAACCAAAGTTCTTCTTTTTAAGTATTTATTCTTAATTAATTTAATCTGTAAATGGTGAATGGTCAATTGTACATTATAAAGCAATTCACTATTCACTTATTCACCATTCACAATTCACCACTAGTTCGTTTTCACTATTCCAATTGTAGGAGATTTATAGTCATCTGCATACACTCTTACATAGTAGGAAGCTGCTGCAAGGTTTGGCTTGTTCCACATAAATGTATATTCTCCAGCTGGTTTTTTGCCCTGCTGTATTACATCTAATCTTCTGCCCAATGCATCTGTTATTTCTACACGTACATTGTTTGCAGCATCTGTAAGTTTGTAACGTATTCTTGTAGATGTTTTAAATGGATTTGGATATGCTGATACTCCAATGTAACCTAACAACATCCCTAAACCAATGTTATCACTTTTCGGTCCTACAAAACTTGCACCTCTAAAGCCTCTCCATGGTGTTTGTAAAAAAGGAAATGCTGGTCTAAGCGTAGTATCATTTTTACCAACACCTTCTCTGAATGAAAGTGTTTTAACCAATTGAGGAGTAACCGGACTTTGACCAATTACATAATCATCATACCACAATCCAATCGCTGCAAGAAACACACCACCCACCGCTTGTAGTTCAATAGTTGTTACATCATCTTCCAATCTTCTACCATTAGGAAAACCATCCATGTTTGGTATGTTTTGTAAAGCTGCACTACCATTAAAACGAGTATCTGTTAAGCCTAAAACCGCTGCCTGTACAATTCCTAAATTACTAAAGTCAGGACTGTTACGTGGCGTAACCGGTACTGCCATATTCAATCTTAAATAATCGCCAAGGGTAGGTAAAAAATTATTGATAAAAGGTTTACCTGCTGCCAATGGATTACCCACTGGTTTACCTGTAGCCAACTGGTATGGACGAAGGTTTGGAACACCTGTATAAAATGCCGGTAAAATATCTACCGCTCTTGGGCTTGAGTTATTTGGCAATAAAATATGACCAAAGCCACCGTTTGCTGGTTCTGCCAATGCAGTACCATTTAAAGCAGGATTATTTTTTAAAGGAAATAAACCCGGCTTTCCGTTTCTAAAATCAAAAGAACCTAAGGATGCTTTTTGTATTCTTAAATCTGCTAAACCTGGTACTGCTCCACCAAATTGTGAATCATCCATGTACAATGCAAGCTCAGGATTATTAAAGTTTGGAATAAATGAACCATCACCTGATGGTGCAGTTGCATTCCATCTATCTTTTTGTCCTATCGGAATAATTACTTCGTTTGTTAATGGCATACCTAGGCGAGATACCTGTACCCATGCTCCTGAAGCTGTTGGCTTATCACCATTTGCATTAAGTGTAGTAATAGATGGGCGACTTGCATTTGCATACACACCAATTATAAAATCTGCATCTAAAATACTTGTAGCAGTGGCTGTTGTTCTACCAGTTTTTTGTAATGTACTAATAGGAACTTCAATAGCAATTGTATGGCAATTAAATTTTGCAACGCCATCTCTTGCACCTACTTTTCTGAAACCACCTGCATCAAATGCACCACCAAGATCT
>JANPIF010000090.1:0-12977 GCA_031424845.1 Ferruginibacter sp. | reverse complement strand
TTATTATTAAAAAAGGGTGATAAGGGTGAAACCTATAATGTATGTTCAGGCAAAAGTTATGTTTTAAAAGATATAATAAAACTTTTATCTACCCTTATAGGAGAACCTGTTTTACATATCGTAGATGAAAAAAACTTTCGCCCATCAGAAAATAAGGTAATTGTAGGTTCATACGAAAAATTGAAAAATGCTACAGGTTGGGTACCGGAATATAATATTGAAGATAGTTTAAGAGATATTATTAAGTATTGGGAGAATGAGTTATAATACCTTGTAAAAATATGGTTGGTTTTTTATTATAATCGGGATAAACTTTATTAGAAAAAACATATTTTTAGTAAAGCCTTTTACTTGATTTAAGTTGTATTTTTTAGAAGATGTTAATTTGGAAAATAAAGTCCCAATAAAAAAAACCGGTATTGTAAGAAAATAAAAAATTAAATCAAACCCAAACCAAAATAACCCAAACTGTTTTCTTATTCGCACAAAATTGCTCAAAATTATCTGCAAACCTTTCTTATCAAATAAATTAAAATATCCTTTACCTTCAGAACCAAAAGCACTATTGGAACTTTCCCCTTGTAAGTGAAAAATATTAAGTTCCCCGAAAATACAAAGCCTACCATTTTTTTTAATTCTGCTGCACCATTCTGCCTCTTCTGCATAGAGAAAAAAATCCTCGTCGAGCAACCCTGCTTTTTCAATAATTGATTTTTTCACCATTAAAAATGCACCATTAATCCAATCAACTTCAATGGTATTTTCTGATTTTTCTATACTTGGCTTTTTTACTTTTAAAAGGTTTGCAATTGATTTTAGAAATACTCCTGTAAAGGGTAATGGCAAAAGATAATTCAGCCCTCCCTTCATTGCATAATTGCCTGAAATTTGAGGCGAACCATCTTCATTTAAAAGCTGCACTCCTGCTGCTAAAAAGAATGATTCTCTAAGAAGTTTATCGCATTTATTTATCGCATCTTCTATATTAATAGTATCTGAGTTTAACAAAAGTATATTCTCTCCTATTGCTAGTTTTATTGCAGCATTATTGGCCCTTGCAAAACCTGCATTGTAGCCCATTTGAATAAAAAAAACATTTGGATATTTATTTTGTAAAAGCATCTCCAATCCATCATTGGAGAGATTATCCACCACAAATATTTCGACATTATCAGTGTTGTATTTATGAACTGATTCCAAACAATTCAGTACTAATTGTGCTGTTTTATAATTTACAATTATGATGCTTAATCTCATGTTATTTTCTAAAGAATTTCAAACTTAAAGTTTTAATCTTATTTTTGGCTCGATTTTAAAAAAATATAATGAAAACAGCTTTAATTACAGGTATTACTGGGCAAGATGGCGCATACCTTGCAGAATTATTACTTGAAAAAGGATATACGGTGCATGGTATAAAACGCCGCAGTTCCCTAATGAATACAGACAGAATTGATAACCTTATTTTTGATAAAACCATTGCAGATAGATTTCATTTACATTATGGAGATCTTACTGATAGTAGTAGTTTGGTTCGTATCATTCAACAAACACAGCCAGATGAAATTTATAACCTTGGTGCACAAAGCCACGTACAGGTAAGTTTTGAAACGCCTGAATATACCGCTAACTCGGATGGAATTGGCGTATTGCGTCTTTTAGAAGCTATCAGAATTTTAGGCCTAACCGAGAAGACAAAATTTTACCAGGCTTCAACCTCAGAGTTGTATGGTTTGGTGCAGGAGATTCCTCAAAAAGAAAGCACACCATTTTACCCACGCTCGCCTTATGGAGTGGCTAAATTATATGGCTATTGGATAACAGTAAACTATCGGGAAGCTTACAATATGTTTGCAGTAAATGGAATTTTATTTAACCATGAAAGTCCGCTTAGGGGCGAAAGTTTTGTTACAAGAAAAATAACCATCGGTGTTGCACGTATAGCTTTAGGCCTAGATGCTGACCCGTTAATGCTTGGTAATTTAGATGCAAAAAGAGATTGGGGACATGCAAAAGATTATGTAGAAGGAATGTGGCGGATGTTGCAACAAGATACGCCGGAAGATTTTGTTTTAGCTACAGGTATAACCACCACCATTAGAGATTTTATCATAATGGCTTTTGAAAATATTGGAATTACGCTAGATTTTAAAGGAGAAGGAGTGGATGAAAAAGTTTATGTAAAAGCCTGCAGTAATCCTTTGTATAATTTGCCTGTAGGCAAGCAGGTAATTGGTATTCATCCACGCTATTTTAGACCTGCGGAGGTAGAATTGCTGATTGGAGATGCTACAAAAGCAAATACAAAACTCGGTTGGAAACCAAAATATGATTTACCAATGTTGGTAAAGGAAATGATGGAAGAAGAAATAAAATACCAAACTAAAAAAGGATAATAAAAAATGGTTGCTTTAAAAGGCAACCATTTTTTATTATAGTCTTTTTAAAACTTTCTTTTTAAAAAAATTATTCAAAAGTTTAAAGGGAAATAATGCGAACCCCGCAAAGAAAGCTTTTAAAAAAATTGGGTTCAAACCATACACCGCTTTCATAATATTGTAATGCTTTCTAATCGCACTAAATTCTCTATAAACAAGTAAATTATAAACAATTGTAGTGGTAGTTTTAAATTGTAATGGCAAATGTTGATTATATTTTTCTGCAAATTTGAAACCGTTCATTAATATTTGTTGAACACAATCATAAATTATACTTTCTGAAAAATTACACATTTCTATAAGGCCATTGTGTTTGATACCGTATCTCTCAAAATCTACTGAAGGAGTATTTATAAAGATAGTATTGGCATTTAGCAATTGCAGCATTGGTAAAAATTTGGCGGCACTACAGGTTGTAAGCCAGGTAATACCACTGCTGCAACCGATAAGCAAACTGCAATAATGTGTGAGTGCCGCATTTTCTCTGATAGATAATGTACTCGCATCAATAATGCTATCAGTCCCTTGAAATTTATTTGCTGACGAAAGGATTACGCAAGTGGATAAATTGGATGTTATTTTCTTTGCAACGGACATCACCATTTCAAAATTAAGTTCAGTCTGACCACTTTGTGGAGCATATTCCCATAGAATAACATTTTTGAAATTATTAAGTGCATGATTTTTTGCAAACAATTCAACATTGTTTTTCTCTGTATCAGTAAGTGCGAGCACGGGCTGCAATGGCACTGTAATAGGATTGGGATAAGCTCTTAATATCATGCCCCTGATTGTTCCATCATACAAAGCAAGATTTGTATCCATATTTGTAGTAACAAAAACTTCATCCCATTTACCCGCAGCTTTCTCTGCAAAAACTTTTTTCTTATATTTCCTAAAGGCAACAATATCATTCTTAGCCACTTCATTTGTGACCAATATTTCGTCTACATAAGGATTATTGGCAATTATATTTTTACAAAAATCTGCTATAGCCCAGGTAAGTTTACAGTTAGGATAATCTTCTTTTAATTGCCTTGCTACAGCAGTTGCATAAAGACAATCACCATTGGAGAAAAGTTGTACAAGAAGGATATTCGTTTTGGAACTGTTATTCATTATTCATCATCATTTTTGCAAGATCATGAAATGATACTTCAGGCTTGTAACCTAAAGCTTTAATAATAGAATTATCTGAGATTAATTTTTTATATCCAGATTTAAAATCTTTTTTTTCAACAACTTGGTCGTTTAGATTTAACCCCACAAGTTTAAAACATTCTTCTGTCCATTCTTTTATTGAATGCCCTTCACCACTACTAATATTTGCTTCAAATACTTGTTCCTGGTTTACCAATAACCAAATTCCTTTTACAATATCCCCCGCATAAGACCATTCTTTGATAACAGACATATCCCCTATTTCTAATTTTTCGTTACTTCCTTCAGCTATTCTTTTTACTGTTTCGCTTATCATTTTAGTAACATGCCTTTCGGTTCTTAAAGGGCTATCATGATTAAAAAAATAACCCACATAAACCTTCAAACCCAAACTCCTAAAATAGCGGGCTGCATAAACACTTTGTATTCTGTTCACTGAATAGGCATCATTGGCGGCAAAGGGATCTGTTTCTTTTATTGGATCACTGTTGTTTAAAAATTGCAAACCACTGCCAGATATAAATACTTTTGTATAAAGAGAAAATTCTTTAACTGCTTCTAAAATATTGAGCGTTCCTGTTGCAATTGTTTTGTGATTTTCAAAAATCGCATCGTGCCGGGTTGTAGAATTTGCAGCGAGGTGAAAAATATAGTCGGGCTGTTCTCTATTAATTATTTCAGAAACCTCTTTAAAGTTTCCAATATCAGTTCCCAAAAAATCCCCACTTCTACTTACACCGATTGTATTGATATTAAGTGCTTTCAATAATTTTATAAGGTAAAATCCATCCTGACCATTTGCGCCGAAAATAATTGCTTTCATATAATTAATTTAGACCTACATGGAGCTTATCTTTTGAAAAATATTCGCATATTCATCTGCACAGGTTTGCCACGAAAAAGTAGCAGCTTTTTCTAAACCGGCAATTGAATATTTATTTCTAAGCGTTTCACTTCTATACATTTCATTCATCGTATTACTAAGTGCATCAACATCTGTTGGGGACAGTAATATTCCGCCATTCCCAACAACTTCGGGTAAAGAAGTGGTGTTTGATACTACGGTGGGTGTACCACATTGCATTGCTTCCAATGCAGGCAAACCAAATCCTTCATACAAAGACATAAAAAAGAAACACATAGCATTCGAATAAAGTATCGCTAAATCTGTCGAATCTATATATTTATCCGGCATAAATATTTTATTACGAATCTCAGTCTTAATATTCAACTCATCTAGCATTGAGCTATTGTGTGATGCATTACCTGTAAGTACCAAATGTATATCGCTGTATTTTTCCTGCAATAATAAATGATTGAATGCTTTTATAACGTGTGGTATATTTTTTCTTAAATCGCTTCCCGAAACGCATAAAAAATAATTATCAGGCAGCTGATATTTATTTTTTACTACTGCCCAATCTGCTTCACTTCTGTTTTGATAAAATAATTCGTTTGATGCAGCCAGCGGAGCTACAAAAATATTTTCTTCTTTTATTCTTTTATCGTAATTGAGTAAATCTTGCTTTGAAAAATCAGAAATAGCTATTGCGTAATTCCCCACAATACTTTCAACAATACTTTTAGTTCTTTGTATTAAATCATTGGGATATCCATTTAATTTTAATGGTATTATATCAAGATAAGTAATCGATCTTTTTATGTTATTTTTTAAAACAGTTTTAGGAAACGGATAATAAAATGAATGAAAAATATCTTTTTCATCTAATTGTTTATAGTAAGGGTATATGGGAAGTTTTGACAGCTTAGTTCTGAAAAGCCCTTGCCATTTTAAAACATTAGAAATGAAAGGTGGCTTTTTGGAATATATTTTATTTATATGATCAGGATAATGCTCTTGAACAAATTTCTTTAGAGCACCATCATATTTCTCCATATACAAAGTACTCGCAAAAGTAATATCCAGTTTTTTATTCAGAATTAATTTGGTAGTAATATCTTCAGTAAGGCGCATCATGCCGTCCCTGTTCGAGCCTTGCATTTCACATTCTGCAAACAAGGTACCATCTAAAACAACTTTTGTAGGCGAGGGCATCAGCTATTTTGTTTGGGTGTAAAAAAAGCCCATTCCATAAAAATATTTTGGTACAATCCACCTCTGTGTTCGTACACTGCAAAAGCTCTTTCGCCGGGAGTTATATGATCCATCCCTTCCAGTTTTGAATTATCAACATTGCTGTTGTTTATTATTTGAACATCATGAGATTTTTCAAATCTTTTTAAAAGTGTTTCCGAAATTATTGGATTACAAACATCATGCATTTCTACAAGTACATCTGTTTGTGTAAGTGATTTTATTACATTTTCATTGAACAGTTCCAATTCATAACCTTCACAATCGCAAAAAATTAATGACCGTTCTCCGTAATTAAAATTGATGAGTGTTTCTGGCGAACAAAAATTATTATAGGTTAGATTATGTACATTATTCAGATATGCCATTTTTTTGCAGAATACCAAATCGTATTCATTTATATCGTAACAATGAACAGTACAAAGCGGTAAATGTTTTGCAAACCCTACAGCATAATATCCCTCAGCACAACCAATATCAATGATATTATTGTAAGGCGTTTTTATTATTTGGTAAATAATAGGATTAAGGTGTCCTTCATAACTTCCAGAAATCTTAGGAGCCAGGGTTAATTCAGTTATATCAATAGATGGATATTTATTGCCTTTAAATGGCCCATTTAAAATGGTGAAGTCGGGGGATATTTTATTTATAATTGCTTTCCCCTTGTTAATAATCGGTAAAAGTTCACTTGAAGGTGTACTTTCAATTTTCTTTAAAGTATATCCTAATTTTTTTAAAAATTTTATAAGTAATTTTTTCATAAATGCTATTGGTAAATAAATTAAAAAAGATTTTTATCGGCAAAAATAGAATTGATGCCACTATCAGCATACACAAAATAACCCTGAGATTCCATGAATTCTATTATGCTTTTATTTTTAGTCTTTTTGTGGTTTGTGGTAAAGTTTACTGTTTCTACACAAATAGCAATTGGGCGGCAATTAGTAAAATCAATCGTTTTTAATATTTCCAAATCCAATCCTTCCACATCTATAGAAACAAGATCAGGAGCCTTGTCGGGAAAATATTTTTTAATTATTTTAGTAATTGGCGTAACAGCAATTTTTTTTATTTCACCAATTTTTATGTGAGTTGTATTTTGAACATTTTCCGCTTCTTTTTTTGAAAAAGTACTTAATCCTTTTTCCGAATCCGATTTATCAAAAATATAAAAGTCCATTTCACCTTCTAAACCATTTGGAGAAATGCCTACATTTAAACAAATATCATGTGGCCGGTATTTTTTAATTTTATTAATTAATGTAGGATTTGGTTCTACACAAACACCTCTACTACCTCCTAAATAAAATAAATATGTATTGTTTATATCAATAGGATTATTGGTACCAATTTCCAAATAGGAAATATTATTTATGCCCATAGAAGTAAAAAGAAATTTCAGCACTCTATCTTCCCCTGCTTGCGCATAACTTAGATATTCTTTATAATTTTTGGCGGAACCTATATAAGTCAACGCTTTTATAAATTGGGTTAGTTTTTTTATTTTTCCCATTATGAGCGTTATTTTTTTAATATTTCAATACAAGGTACAGGGAAAATGAAAGCAGTTCCTTTATCTAATGCTTCTTTCTCTCTCACTACAAATTCGTCTTTAAAATGCCAAGGTAAAACAAGGTAATAATCAGGGTTCATTGCTCGGCTTTCTGCTTCGCTAATAATCGGAATATTTGTGCCAAGGGTATATGCACCATACTTATCTTCATTTCTTTCTGCTGCATATTCTACCAACGTATGATCAATATTACACCATTGCAAAATTGTGTTCCCTTTTGTAGATGCTCCGTAAATATGTACTTTTTTACCTTCTGCTTTTAATTTTACCAACAATGCATGCAATTCATCTTTCAACACTTCAATTCTTTGTTGAAACGCAATGTATGGCTTATCAGTGTCCAGTTCTAAATCAAATTCTTTGTGGCGTGTTTCATTTATCAGTAAATAATTTTCGTGGCTGTCATGCTTGCTGTTTTCTTTATGTGTAGCATAACATCTTATACTGCCACCATTGATATCATTAAATGAAATTTTAAAAATTTTCATTCCACCAAGTGCCAATATTTTTTCCAATACGGCAAGGCTGTAAAACTCTAAATGCTCATGGCAGATGGTATCATAACTATCTAGCTCCAACATACGGGGCATATAACTCATTTCAAACACCCACACACCGGTAGATGATAAAAATCGTTTGATACCTTTTACAAATTCTACCGGGCTTTCTAAATCATAAAACATAGCTATTGAAGTAATCACATCAAGCTTTTTCCCTTCTAATATTTTAAACAATTCTTCCGATGGAAAAATATCCTGTACAACCGTTGCTTCTTTTACTTCTTGTGCTACATCACTCGGGTCACAACCATATTTTATAAAATGCGGTGGGTAGTAACCTAAAAGTGTACCATCATTACATCCAATATCCATAACCAATGGATGTTTTGCATCACTCACTGTGTTTACTACGTTATCTACAATATCTTTCAAATGGTTGCGCATGGTGTTGTTGGTTCCGCTTCTGTACCAATAAGCCGCATATAATATTTCAGAAGGTACTGAATGCTCCATTTGTAGTAAGCCGCATGCATTTTCATCCTCTTCCGGGTTACAGCGTACTAGTGTACAGTCAATTTTGCGGTGGCTAGGCATTTCTTTACCTGGTTTTACAAAACTTCCTTGTAAATATTGTGGTCCTAAATCGATCACTTTTTTTAAAGAAGAAGAGCCGCAAACACGGCAAGTATTTCTTTTGCGAATATGCATTTGTGTTAGTTTTTATTAGATTTTATTAATTGCATAAACTGATCATTTATTGAATCTATGCATTTATTTCTTTGAAGATTTAGTAGAGCTAACTGTTTTACAACATTATCTTTTTCGGCAACAGGTACTTTTTCAAATTCATACACTTTTTCCTGCTCATGCCACAATTTACAGTTTACATCGGCAAGCTGATAAAATACTTCCCCGAAATTTCCTTTTACTTCTGCTACACTATTCCCTTCACTTTTAAAAACCTTATTTGCTGCAAATGTCAATCTTTCCGGTAATATTTTACCTGTAATTGCATCTAAAACATATTCATTTATTTCTTGTTGCAATTGAATTATTTGCGTTGATAAGCTTTCTAATCTAGTTTCATCTTCTGTATGATATTTTTTTAGTTGTGCTATTGTAAGCTTATCGCAAAGCATACCGAGTGTTTCTGCCATATTGTATATTAATTGTAAGTACTGCGAAAATAATACTTGGTTAGCTATAATCTATCATTCTATATAACTTTATTAAACAGGCATAAACCATTTAAGAAAATTGTATTGAAAAAATAATACTGTAATTTCCAATTTTAAAAATGTAGATTTTTGTATAAATGGTAATCAATGTCTGAAATCAGAAAAAAAAGTATTCAAGGGTCAATTTGGATTTACATAGGTTTTTTAATTGGAGCCATCAATACTTATATATTCACACACAAGGAATGGTTTTCTCCGGAACAATATGGACTTACAAGAACCTTATTGGAACTGAGTATGCTTATGTTTTCTTTTTCCGCAATAGGTACCACTTTCTTTCTCTATAAATTTTTTCCTTATTACCAAGATAATTTAGATAAAAAAGAAAATGATTTATTGGGGCTTGCCATTAAAATTTCAGGGATAGGTTTTTTAATAACTATGTCCATCGTATTTATTGCTGAACCATTAATCATAAAAAAATTCGGAACAAATTCAAGGTTGTTGGTAGAGTATTTTTATATAACCATTCCACTAGCCTTTTTTGTGCTGACTTATAATATCTTGGAAAGTTATTCATTAGGATTTGGGCGAGGTGTTACAGCTAATATTCTTAAAGAAACTGTTCTAAAATTGTATACTTTAATTTTAGTTGTACTAAAAATATGCGGCATCATAAGTTTTAAAATTTTTATGTTTCTGTTTGCTGCTCAATTCGCCCTCATTGTAATCATATTCACGCTTATTTTAAAAAAAGATGGGCAACTTTGGCTTACATTTAAAACAAGCAGGGTAACAAAAAAATATAGTAAAAAAATTATTAGTATGCTGTCGCTTACCTTTTTAGTTTTGGTAGTAAGCATTCTACGTACTAGTATAGATAGCTTAGTGCTTGCAGCAAGGCAAAGCCTTACAAGTGTGGCAATATTTGGTTTTGCTAGTTACCTGGTTATTTTAATGCAAGCACCTTATAGAAGTATTGTATCTATAACTATTCCTATTTTATCTCGTAAATGGAAAGAAAAAAATATTAAAGAAATCAGTAGAATTTACAAAAGGTCGTCTATCAATCTATTAAGTTTTGCATTATTTATTTTTTGTTTGATAGCCTTAAATTTTGATTCAGCCATTCATTTTTTTAATTTAAATGCCGAATACCTTGATGGTAAAAATGTATTTTTAATACTAGGAATTGTTACAATTATCGAAATGGGAACAGGTGTAAATGGTCAAATTATAGGGACTTCAAGTTATTTTAAATTTGAATTATGGACTAATTTTTTACTTACCGCTATGATTATACCATTAAGTTATTTTTTAACGGTGAAGTATGGTCTTATTGGTCCAGCCATAGCTAATTTAGTTTCTTTTACAGTGTATAACGGCATTAGATATTTTTTCTTATTAAAGAAGTTTAACATGCAGCCATTTTCTAAAAAAACGGTTGAAATATTTCTTATATCAAGTTTAGGATATCTAATTTGTTATTTCGTAATTGGCAACAATGATGGACTGATAAATATCATGCTAAGGACTTTTGTATTTTCTGCATTTTTTATAGTACTCGTATATTTTAGAAATATTTCTCCTGACTTAAAGCCTGTATTGTATTCACTTTTACAAAGAGTAAATAAACTAAAAAGTAAATAAAGGGTTTAATTTGATTCTAATTTATAGAAAAGCCGTTCAACCTTCGGGACATAAAATTTTTATTTCTTCTGTACACAAGTAGATTTTTTTATTAAGGTTGCAACAACTTGTTGAGATGGTTGATCAGAATCGTAAGAGAATTATTACTAAATGGGCGATTAACTTAGATATTTTATTACACTGTTTTCAACCTCTTCAAATACTCCTCCAGCCCTCTCCTCTTTTCCTCATCTAAATTAAAACTGATATTTTCGGTATAGTATTTTTTTAAATCGTAGTGCTCGTAAGGGTTTGCAGCAATAATTTCGGGCAGGTGATTAAATCCTTCTGCTGTTGCTGCGTTAAATTTTTCTACAAATTCATCGGGAAATTTTTTATTCGCTATCCAGGCTGCAAATACAAAAGGCAGGTCGGTCATTTCTTTCCATGCACTACCAAGGTCATAAACATATCTTCGCTTTTTACGTTGAATAAATGCACGGTCACCTATAACCAATCCTGCGGTGGTTCCATTTATTCTATCTTCATAACCAGCTGTCGAACTCACCAGTTCAACTTTTATCTTCCAAAAATCTTTTATCAATACTTTTAATAACCCTACCGAGCTCCTGCTTTGATAATCCAGCAAGATTGTTTTTATTTCTTGTAACGGCACGTCACTAAAAAGACAAACGCTTGCAACTTCGCCGGGTGTGCCTATGCAAAAATCTGTAATAATATGGTATTCGTTTAAGGAGGGAATGGTGGCTACGGGCACTAAAGAAATATCAACTTCATCATTTATCAACATATCCGCAATACTCGCAGGAAAATCTGTAATCAAATTAATCTCATCGTGCATCATCCCTTTTTCAAAGCTGTAAATCAGTGGTTTTGTATTGAGGTAGCTTACAGCTGCAACCCTTATTTTTCTTTCCAACTCGTTTCGTTTAAATTCGTGCAAAATTACTTCAAACTAACTTTAAATATGCAACTTTCATCACTTACTGCTATTTCTCCTGTAGATGGTCGCTACAACAAAACCACTTCTCAACTTGCTCAATACTTTTCTGAATATGCTTTAATAAAATACAGGTTAAAAGTGGAAGTAGAATATTTATTGCATTAAGTGAAAACAAATTCTTTAAAATAGATGCTAAACTTAAAAATGCACTGCATTTAATTGTTGAAGACTTTTCTGAAGCAGATGCGTTGCACATAAAAAAAACTGAAAGCATCACCAATCATGATGTAAAAGCAGTTGAATATTTTTTAAAAGAAAAAATGGATTTGCTCGGCGCTGAAGAATTAAAAGAATGGATTCATTTTGGGCTCACATCCCAGGATATTAATAACACGGCTGTACCAATGTTATGGAAAGATGCCATGGAATTTGAATATTTACCAGCCATAATTAACCTGAAAAAAGCATTACAAAAAATTGCTACTGACTGGAAAAATGTTCCGATGCTTCCTCGTACACATGGCCAGGCGGCAACACCCGTCATGCTAGGTAAAGAAATAATGGTTTTTGTTGAAAGGCTTGAAAATCAAATACAACTATTTAGCCATATACCTTTTTCTGGAAAATTTGGCGGTGCTACAGGTAATTTCAATGCTCATGCTGTAGCTTATCCAAAACATAACTGGATAAAATTTGCCAATGGTTTTTTAGAAAATAAACTAGGATTGCAACGGCAGCAATACACTACACAAATTGAACATTACGATACATTGGCTGCTCATTTTGATGCCATAAAACGGATCAATACTATATTAATTGATTTGTGCAGAGATATGTGGAGCTACATTAGTGTTGATTATTTTAAACAACAAACTAAAAAAGGAGAAGTAGGCAGCAGTGCGATGCCGCATAAAGTAAATCCTATTGATTTTGAAAATGCGGAAGGTAATTTTGGGATGGCAAATGCAATACTGGAGCACCTTTCAGCAAAATTGCCCATCAGTCGTTTACAGCGAGATTTAACCGACAGTACCGTATTGCGAAACATTGGTGTTCCTATAGCGCACACCATGATATCTTTAAAATCATTGGAAAAAGGCTTGGGGAAATTAATTTTAAATGAAACGAAATTAAAAAGTGATTTGGATAATAACTGGGCTGTAGTTGCCGAAGCTATACAGACGATTTTGCGCAGAGAAAATTATCCTAAACCTTATGAGGCACTAAAAGACCTTACAAGAGGGAAAGAAATAAATAAAATATCTGTGCATAATTTTATTAATGGCTTAAAAATTTCTGCAGCATTAAAAAAAGAATTAAAAGCTGTGAGTCCACATAATTATACCGGCGTAAAATTTAGATGAGTGATTTAGCTTTTCAATTATCACATTACTCATTAACCCTTGTTCACCTCACTTGTAAAATGGAACTCAATA
>JANPIF010000089.1:0-2973 GCA_031424845.1 Ferruginibacter sp. | reverse complement strand
TTTTACCGGTAAGTTTACAAAAATTTGTGTTTGCATACTGAAGTTGTAAGAAGGGTTATAAATTATTTTTCCTGTAGCTTTTTTAAATTTTCCAGTCCTGTTTCTAAATCACCACCAATCATCTTATCCATAAACAATCCCATAATATTCGTCGGATAAGGCATTCTACCATTTATCTGCCATTTTACCAGCGTTTTATCAGTTGCTACACTATCTGTACTCATGTATGAATTAGCAACATCTTTGCTAGGTTTTTCAAACCTAATTTCATAATCTATTCGTTGCCCTTCGGTAATTTTTTTAATTTCCTGTGCTCCTTTACCCACATCTTTTTTGGTACTTTCCCAGGCAGATATAAAACCTGGAGTGGCATCAGTACCTGTAAATGTTTTTGTCATTGCAGGGTCCATACTTGCCCATTTACTGTATTCATTTTGGTTTTTTAAATATTTTACATAATTAAAAACTTCTGTTTTGGGCCTGTTTATAGTAATAGATTTTTCTACTGCATAATCTTTACTGATGAATAAAGCTGCAACAAGTAGTATGGCTATAAATACCGCCAATACAATTAAAATTTTTTTAATGATTCGCATAATATTTAGTTTTGGTTTTTTAAAGATAACTTTTTATTGTAAAGTGTAACTGCATAATAAAACGATAAAAATGTGGTAAGGAAATTGCTCTTCGCATCTGATTCTTTATTTTTACCACTAATTGAAGCCATCTGCGTAAATTTTTAAAAATATTATCTAGGGTAATTCTTGCAATTTTATTGTTGCTGGTCATTTTATATGGCATTTTGCATTTGTCATCTGTACAAACCTGGCTGGTAAAAAAAGTTGCAGCCAATCTCTCCAAAAATTTACATACAAAAGTTACCATAAAGCATGTAGATGTAAGGTTTTTTAATAAAGTTCTTTTACAAGGTGTAATGGTGGAAGATCTTCAAAAAGATACCCTCCTTTATGCCGGCACTTTAAAAGCAAATGTGAATGACTGGTTCTTTTTTAAAGATAAAATTTCGTTGGACAATGTAGGATTAGATGATGCTATTGTAAATATGAAGAGATCAGATTCTGTCTGGAATTATCAGTTTCTGATAGATTATTTTGCAAGTCCGAAAAAGAAAAAAACAGGTGGCGATGAAGTGGTAATTGATTTGAAAGAATTGCATTTTACAAACATAAAGTTTAATAAAATTGATGGATGGATAGGTCAAAATATGATTGCCAACCTTGGTAAGCTTGATGTAGAAATGAAGCTCGTAGATATTAAGAACAAAAAAATTCATGTAAAAGAAATTTACCTGGAGAATCCACTTTTTGCACAGAAAGATTACGAAGGCAACAGACCACCAAAGGAAAACTTACAGGAGATCATTGAAAAAATACCTGTGCTTGGTGCATTTAAATGGAATGACAGCGGTTGGGAAATAAAGTTGGATAAACTTGATATAAAAGACGGCGTTTTTCAAAATGATAAATTTACACAAGAGCCGCCCTATGTTGATAGGTTTGATGGAAAGCATTTATTGTTTAGTAAATTAAATGGGAGTATGAAAAACCTCCTTTTTTTTCGTGATACACTTTCCATGTATGTTTCATTAAAGGCAAAAGAGAGAAGTGGATTTGAAATAAAAAAACTGGAAAGCAATCTTAAACTTACGCCTGAATTGATGGAGTTTAATAACCTGGATCTTATTACAAACAAAAGCAGGTTAAGAAATTATTACTCCATGGAGTATAAAAGTTTTCAGGATGATTTCAGCAGTTTTATACACAATGTATCCCTAACAGCAAAGTTTACAGAAAGTACCCTCAGTAGTGATGACCTTGCCTTTTTTTCACCAAATTTAAAACAGTGGAAACGCATGTTTTATTTGGAAGGAAATGTAAAAGGTCCTCTAGATAACTTTTCAGCAAAAGAAATGAAAATTAAAACCGGCAATACTTACTTAGAAGGTAATATAGCCATGCGTGGTTTGCCGGATATAAATACCACTTTTATTGATTTTCAATCTAAAACACTGCGAACAAATTATGCTGATATGGTAGCTATTGTACCATCATTAAGAAATGTACAGAAACCTGCCATTTCAAAACTTGGTGCCGTTTCATTTACAGGGAATTTTACTGGCTTTATTAGAGATTTTGTGGCTTATGGCACTTTTAACACAGCGCTTGGAAACCTTACTGCTGATGTTAATATGAAAACTCCTGAGAATAAATCACCATCTTATTCAGGCAGTTTAGTAAGCTCAGGTTTTAAAATTGGTTCATTTATAAATAGTCCTTCATTGGGTAATGTGGCACTTAATATAAAACTTAAAGGAACTGGATTTAATTTAAATGTGTTAAATGCAAAAGTAGATGGTAATGTAAGTTCAATAGGTTTTAATGGATACAATTATAAGAACATTGTTTTGAATGGAAATTTTGAAAAGAAACTTTTTACAGGTCATTTTTCTATTAATGATCCCAATTTGCAAATATCAAGTTTTGATGGCTCTCTTAATTTGTTAGACAAAAACCCTGGTTTTAAACTACAGGCAAAAGTTGAAAAAGCAGATTTAAAAAAATTAGGATTAACCCAACAGGATTTTGCCTTTAATGGAAACCTTAATTTAAATTTTACAGGAAATAATATTGATAATTTTTTGGGTACTGCACGTGTTTCAAATGCACAGTTAAGGCAAAATGGCAACCAGCTTTCTTTTGATTCGCTTACCATTAACTCTGAAATTATAGGCGGCAAAAAATCGCTCTCATTAATATCTAATGAAATAGATGCCAACGTAACAGGTAATTTTAAAATAATGGAATTACCGGATGCTGTAAAACTGATGCTTGCACGCTACTACCCTACCTATATTAAAGCGCCTTCATATATTGTAAAAAGCACACAGGATTTTACTTTTTTTGTAAAGACAAACAATGTTGATCCATATATAAAACTGATTGATAAAAAACT
>JANPIF010000088.1:0-3407 GCA_031424845.1 Ferruginibacter sp. | reverse complement strand
TGGATAGCGCTGATCAATTCTCCCGGTTGAAGGTTGGTATCTTTCTCCGGCTGGCCGCCCGGCAAACGGTGGAAATCAGTGAATGGGATCATGCGTGAGCCACCGCCAGGTTGCTGCACTTCTACAATTGCCTCAAGTGCGGCCAATGCCACACACATATCTGAAGGATGCACGGCTATACATTTCTCGCTATACCCAAAAATAGCGTGCACTGCATTCATGCCATCTTTGGCGCCACAGCCGCTACCGGGTTCCCTTTTATTGCAGGGCATTGATACCTCAAAAAAATATGGGCAACGGGTGCGTTGTAATAAATTACCACCGTTGCTTGCCATGTTCCTGATCTGTGCAGTGGCAGCAGAAAGCATAGCCATGGAAAGTAGCGGATAGTTTTTGCGCACTTCCGGGTGGTTGGCTGTTTCTGCATTACTAAGCATTGCACCCAAGGTGAGTCCCCCATTTGCATTGTTTGTTATTTTATTAAACTCCAGCCCGCTGATGTATATTAATTGTTCCGGGCGCTCCACATCTTCTTTCATCAGATCTACGAGGTTGGTTCCGCCGGCTAGGTATTTTGAGTTTCCCTTTACGGCATCGAGCGCCTGCACTGTATTTTCTGCACTTGTAAAAGTGAATGGTCTCATTTGTATTAATTTAAAATGTAAGGATAGGTAACAGGGCCTATGCTTTCTTTGCCCGTTCCATTTGTTCCTGGGTAGCAAATTCCCACGTTGGCATTTTATCATCGCCGGAATGAACTTCTTTAAAAGCCTGCACAATATTATTGTATGCACCGCAACGGCAAATATTACCAGACATTCTTTCCCTGATTTCTTCTTCAGAAAGTTTCAGGTTCTTTTTTATGATCTTGAAATTTTCTGTTACAAAACTGGCGTCGCCATTCTTGGCCTCTTCTAAAAGTGCGACGGAAGAACAAATTTGCCCCGGCGTACAATACCCACATTGAAAACCGTCGTGTTTTACAAATGCCTGCTGCATGGGGTGCATTTTGCCGCCTTTGGCCAGACCTTCTATTGTTGTTATGGATTTATTTCCACAGGTTGCTGCAAGGGTAAGGCAAGAAAGTTGCCTTTTTCCATCTATCATAACAGTGCAGGCACCACACTGCCCATGGTCACAACCTTTTTTAGAACCGGTGAGTGCCAGCCGTTCCCGAAGCGCATCCAATAAAGTAACCCTGGAATCAATCGTTAGAGATTTCATTAGCTCATTTACCTTAAGGTTCACTGTAATTTCATTCATAAAAATATTGGCGTTAGCAGGCAAATCATTAATGGGGTTTGCATATGCTCCTGATGTAAAATAAGTGGAGGCTAAGATGCTGAGGCTTGCGACAGAAGCCTGCTTTAAAAATTTTCTACGTGAACTTCCGGTCAATCCCATTTGGCTGAGAATGCTTTCTTCGTCTTCACTTAACTTATCTGTGTCAATCCTGTCATTCCATTTTTCAAGCTCTTCCATATTTAATATTTTGAAGGGTAAATAAAATTCTGCTGTTGGAAATTTGGAAACTGTTATTGATCGGAATATTACTTTGAAAATCGCTTACACTATTTGTTGCTTTGTGAATATTCGGGATAAAAATTGAACACAACAATTATACCATGTTGCAACACTAAACAAAAAGAACAACAAGCAATTTTCTTTACCTAGCAGCGGTTACAAGACGACAGAATTCTAATGCTAACTTTGCAAAAAAGATAATTCATTGATCGTCATTTAAAAGAACCTTTTAGTGGACACATACCAAGAAACATTTGACACATGGAATAAAGTAGCAAAACTTTATCAAGATAAGTTTATGAATTTGGACTTGTATGATGACACCTATGACTCATTTTGTGAGGCAGTAAATATAGAAAATGCAAAAGTTTTAGAAATTGGTTGTGGACCTGGTAATATCACAAAATATTTGCTGAACAAAAGACGAGACTTTAGAATTGAAGGAATTGACATATCGCCCAACATGATTGAGTTAGCAAAAGCAAATAACCCAACAGCCGATTTTAAAGTTATGGACTGTAGAAAGATAAACAAATTGCAAAGCAAGTTTGACGGTATTATTTGTGGATTTTGTTTTCCGTATCTCTCAGCATTTGACAGTTCAAAATTGGTTAAAGACTGTGGCAACTTCCTTAATGACAATGGAATTTTATACATCAGTTTTGTTGAAGGCGATTACAGTAAATCAGGTTTCCAAATTGCGAGTAGTGGAGACAGAGCATATTTTTATTTTCACACATTGGAAAATTTGACAAATGAACTAACAAACAATAATTTTGAAACAATTAAAATACATCACAAAAAATACAAAAAAAATATTGCAACAGAAGAGGTTCAAACAATCATAATTGCAAGAAAATAAACTATCGCACCGCACTGGGTTTTCTATTATGCTGGCCTATGAATATTTTTGTACTTTATCAGCAGCAGTCCTGCTCTACGTTTATTGTGCAACTTTTTTTGTTAACTTAAACTGCGTCTTTTAATTAGGCTGCGGTCGCAGGAAGAACATTATAAAACATCAACACGTCAGCAAGCTCCAATAAGCTGATTACTTAAAAGAACAGACAAACATGAAAAGACATGTCTAATTATTGATGCTTATTTTAGCTACAAATATTGCTTACGGTCAGGTTAAATTATTTGAACCCAACTTAATTTCAGATAATCAATCTTTTGGACTAACAATTTCTCCAAATGGAAAAGAATTATTTTTTGTAAAGTCGTTTGGAGGTAGAGACACTTTACAAATTTATTATTCCATAAAAGTAAATGGCCGATGGCAAAAACCTACACTCGCACCTTTTGCAAACACAAAATTTAAACAAATTGACCCTGCCTTTTCACCTGATGGAAACTCGGTATTATATAACATTTTAACTTCTACTGAAAATAGTTTTGATATTTTTATTACGAATAAAACATCAATGGGTTGGTCTACACCTGAAAGACTATCTGATTCAATAAATACAAATTCAAGCGATTTTTATGCAACAATGTCAAACAATAAAAACATCTATTTTACAAGACGAATAAAAAGTAATGATATTTATGTGAGTTATTTTGTTGACAATAAATATCAAAAAGCACTGTTACTTGACAAAACGATTAATACCGAAAGAAATGAATCAAATCCCTATATCTCTCCAAATGAAGATTTCATCATTTTTTTCGCTGATTATGAAAATGGATATGGAGATACAGACCTTTATATAAGTTTTAAAAAGCAGCACAAATGGAGTTATCCTATAAATTTAGGCAATGAAATTAACAGCAAAATTGGAGAGTTTTGTCCAAGCATTGACTTGAAAAATAAACTATTTCTCTTTTCAAGAACAGAGGTCATTAATGGAAAGCGAGTAGAAAATATATTTACGTATCCG
>JANPIF010000087.1:0-2431 GCA_031424845.1 Ferruginibacter sp. | reverse complement strand
GCCAGTGCTAAGTTGCGGGAAGGGATTGTATTCTTTTTTATAAATGGATGACAAAATTGTACATCATTTTTGCCTTGCGTTCCATATCGTAGATGGCCTAAAAGTACCTCACCTAAAACCGGTATATGGCCTTTCATTAGTCCCGGATGATTTTTTATATCTGGCTGGTATTTTTCTATCTCATCAATATCTTTTCCTATCTGCTGAAACAGATCTGCTATAGGTTGTTGTGCACAGCTTCTTAGCCTATACATGAATGGATAACCGGGCTCTGTATTTAATTTAACTGCAGCTATACCTGCACCATCCTGCCCCCTGTTGTGCTGCTTTTCCATGAGCAGGTACAATTTATTAAGGCCGTATAATACAGATTGGTGCTGTTGTTGAAAATAGCTGAAAGGCTTGCGTAATCTAATAAAAGCCAGACCGCATTCATGTTTTATTGCATCGCTCATTACAGAAATCTGTTATGCTTGTGAAATGAAGTGCGAATGTAGTTTATTACATTACAGCAAACAAAAATCCCTCCTGCTTAGGAGGGATTTTTAACTATAAATAATGTATAAATTATAAACCGCTTATGGTGAAACCTATTTGCACAAGTTTTGTATCTGGCGCTACTCCATCTTTAAACATACTGGTTATATTATATGCCCCAAATAAAGAAAATATACCATAACCAACACGTGCTGTAGCAGCTACTCTAGTGCCATTAAAATATGATTTAGAAATTTCTTTTACGGTATAGCCATTTATTTTAGTACCCGCCGCATTTTGAAGATTTCTCCCTTTTGTATGGGCATTTACCAATGTTCCAACTTTTACACCAATAGCACCTTTAATTGATTTATTAGGCGTTTCCGGCTTTGCCATAAACCTAAGCTCTACAGGAATTTCTAAAAATGCTGTGGATAATTTATATTTTTTAAAATTATTTCCGGTATCTGTTCTTATAAATGGCAATTTGGGATTAGCAGCAGCAATTTTCACTTCCATTTTATCGAAATAAATATTACTTGTACCTACGCCAATACCAATAGCAGCACTTAAACGTGCGTTATTTTTAAATTGCTTATCATACATTAAATATACATTAGCACTTCTATTGAAACTTTTAATATTCTTACTTACAGAATCTGCAGCTCCACTCCAAAAATTACCTGCTATTTGAACCATAAAATGATCTGCAGCCCTGTTTCCTAATTTTGTTGGTAAAGGTGAAGTTGTTTGCGAAAATGCAATAGTAGAAATGGTAAGTGCAAAAAGAATTGCAGAAAGTTTTCTCATAATAAGTTCTTAGTTGGCAAAAATAAATGGCCAACGGGTTAACGAAAGGTTAAACATTATAAAAAAATAGCCCCTGCATTTTTGCAGGGACTTTTTTTATGTGGGCCCACCTGGGCTCGAACCAGGGACCACCTGATTATGAGTCAGGTGCTCTAACCAACTGAGCTATAGGCCCTTTCTTTTAGCAAAAAATCATATAAATGATCTTCTGTTTATTATGAAGGATTGCAAAAGTAAGAAATTTCATTATAAAATGTGCAGACTTTTAAAAATTATTCAGCAATGAAATCTAATGATTGGCATACTTTAATTTGCAACATTTTTAAGCCATTTTTTTTATAAATACTTTTGCCGCATGAAAGGAAACTTGAAGAATATCATTTTTGATATGGGTAATGTGTTATTCAGCATCGATTACAAAAAGACAGAAGATGCATTTGAAGCTTTAGGCTATAACAATTTTGCTGAAATGTATTCGCAGTTTACAGCAGATGCCCTTTTTGAGAAACTGGAAACAGGGAAAATAACCAATGCTGATTTTTATAAAACAATGATCGAATCCCATTCAAGCACTATAAATGAAAAGCAAATTGATACTGCATGGAATGGTATGTTGCTACATTGGAGAATTGAAAGTCTGAATTTTTTAGAACCACTTTCAAAAAAGTACAAAATATTTTTATTAAGCAACACCAACGATATTCATCTGCAGGCAGTACTTAAATTACTTAAAGTACAAACAGGGCGAGAAAGTATTGATGATCTTTTTACCGTAGCTTATTATTCACATAAAATAAAATATAGAAAACCTAATGCAGATATTTTTGAATTTGTATTAAAAGATGCCAATATAAAAGCATCAGAAACATTATTTATAGATGATTTGGAGAATAATATCCAAACTGCTGCAGCACTCGGTTTCAAAACACATCTGTTATTGGAAGGAGAAAAAATTGAAGAATTGAATTACGAAAGTTTTTAAGAGTTCTCCGCTGTGAAAGCGTTTAGAGGAAGTCTCGCACAGAATTTTTTAAACTTTTCTTAATTTCATTATTTTTTCTTTTGCGCTAAATATTTATCCCTTATTATTTTTTCAACTGGTACATCTTCCAGTTTGCTTTCTATCCACGAAATAATATCGAGG
>JANPIF010000086.1:0-1252 GCA_031424845.1 Ferruginibacter sp. | reverse complement strand
GATAACATGCAATGGATGAATAAAAATGGCATGACAGTTTTTTTAGATGAAAACCCTCAACAAATTTTTCATCATATAATAAATGATAAAAAGGTCCGTCCTTTAATAGCTTCACAATCTCAAACTACTTTACAAACGTTTATTAATAATAAATTATTAGAAAGAAGACGCTTTTATGAACAATGCCGGTTAATATTAAAACCAGAGCAATTAAACAGAAACGGCTTTAGCATTATACAAAAGCTGCTTTGATATCAACAATTTTACTAATTGCAAATAAACCTTTGCGATATTTGTATAAAAAATGCATAAAGGATTTTTAAAAGCTGGAACATTGCTCGCAGCACTAGCTGTTGTATTTGGTGCTTTTGCGGCACACGCTATAAAAAGTAGGGTTTCAGAAGATACACTTGCGGTTTTTGAAACCGGTGTTCGCTATCAAATGTATCATAGTTTAGCCTTAATAATTACCGGCATTTTATATAAAGAATTTTCCAATATCTCATTATTATGGGCCGGAAGGTTGTTCATTGTAGGCGTCATTTTGTTTAGCACCTCTCTGTATTTACTTACTTATTTTAAGGCAACAGAAAATACAACAATGTTTTGGCTGGGCGCTGTTACTCCATTTGGAGGCGTTTGTTTTATTGCAGGTTGGGGCTTTTTATTGAAAGGGGTTTTGAATAAAAGAAATTAAACTATTGGAGTTACGAATACCCCAACTTTTCCACAATTTCCTTCGGTAGTTTTGGTAATTTTCTCCTATCGGCTAAAAAACTGTTTAGCTGTGATATTTCTTTAAAAATATAATGTTTATCCATGGCGCCCTGCAGATAACCTGCGCCGGTACTGCCTCCGGTACCTATACGAGTGCCAATCATGCGGCGTACCATGTTTATGTGGCGATAACGCCAATTGCCGAGCTGGTTATCTATTTCCAGCAAAGTGTCTAATAATTGAAAAGGCAATTCTAGCATTGGATAACCTCGGTAAATCATAATAAATAAGGCTGATCTACATGCTTCCGGACTTAATGCTCTTTCTTCATTTTCTGCTTGCTCAAAAAATATTCTGCGAAAATGTTGTACGTTTATTTTTTCAGCTTCTGCCAAACCTGCATCATAAATATTTTCATAATCTTTCCAAAATGGATGAAAATTATTTTGCGGATGTGCAACATCTTGGGTAGAGGAAGCAGCATAATTTTTCCACAAATCTGCATCTTTAAAAAACGGCATTCTTTCCAGCCATT
>JANPIF010000085.1:0-2735 GCA_031424845.1 Ferruginibacter sp. | reverse complement strand
ACAAATAAAATAGTGAAGTGTTTGTGATAAGTACTACGAAAAAGCCCCTTTCAAATAAATGAACGGGGCTTTAATATTGTATCTATAAATTATTAGAAATTTCTCACAGTCATTTCTGTTCTTCTGTTTTTTGCACGACCTGCAGCTGTTGTATTATCAGCTACCGGTTTAGTTTCACCATAGCCTGCAGATTTTAAGCGGCTTTCAGAAATGCCTTTGCTTACAAAATAAGTTTTTACTGCACCTGCACGGTTATCAGAAAGTACTTGATTGCTTTCGTCAGAACCTTGAGCATCTGTATGACCATCTATGTCAATCATAAGAGATTCGTCAGACTTCAATAAATTTACAACTTCATCTAAAGACTTAAATGATTTTGGTAATAATTTATAACTACCTGTTGCAAAAAATACATTCTTAGCCGCAAAGTTAATTTTGTCTATCACTTCTTTAGCAATGACTGGGCAACCTTGGTTGCTTGCAGGACCTACACGAGAAGGACATTTATCTTCTTCATCATTTAGACCATCACCATCAGTATCAGGAATTGGGCAACCTTGGTAACGTGCAAAACCTTTTACAGTTGGGCATTTATCTTGCTCATCATTTATACCATCACCATCTGTATCTGGTATTGGACAACCCTGGTATTTTGCTAATCCTGCAACATCCGGACATTTATCTTCAGCATCTGTAATTCCATCACCATCTTTATCAGGGCAACCCATAAAGGAAACCAATCCCGCAACATCTGGGCATTTATCATCACCATCAAGCACACCATCACCATCACGATCCAACACTACTGGTGGAGCTGGAGGCAATACAACTACTTGTGCTTTTTTTGCACTGATAGCACTTGCAAAACCTAGGCTATGATAAAAATGATATGCTGAATTTTCTGTAACCGGTATGCGGTATTGAGAATTGGCCAATAAAAAAGTGCCATCTGCTATTTTAAATTGTAAGCCAACTCCTACTGGTGTAAATGCACTATAATAACCCCTCCATTTACTTGCACCAACTCCTACAGTTAAAAAGGGTGTAAAGAAATAATTATCAGTAAGTAACTTCAAGTTAGCTGTGGCTGCAGCTTCCAGTAAGAAACCATCATTTCCACTGATATTCCTTACATCTCCTACAGCAGGGTGCTTTACAAAACCTCCTGTAAGAGTTGCGGCAAAATCTATATGATTTGTAAACCCTTCTAAATAACTAAAGGATATGGCCGGGTCCATTTTTTTGAATTTAAATAAATTCTTTTCGCTTATAACCCTTTCCAGGCTTTTGGTTCGAACATCCATAGCAGATTTATAGTCTATTAAGCTAAAATGAATAGCAAGACTTGGACGTTTTTTATTATCAGTTTGAGCAAATGTTATTGCACCAGCAATAATTGCTAAAACTAGAAACATAATTTTCTTCATATTGGTCGTTTTTTTCGTAAACGTGGCAAAAATAGGCGCTTACTTTTAATTTCTAAAATAAATTACACACATTATCATATGATACGTGTATTTAATGTTTATATCTTGTTTTTTTGCTTTTTAAGAACTTCTACTTTTACTCTTGTAAGTCCCGATGACACAAACCCTAATTTTTTTGCTGCACTCAAAGTAAGATCAACCAGTCTTTTTGTTTTCTTGTGTAATCTATCATTTGTTTTTACAACGACTGATTTATCATTTTTCAGATTTGTTACCTTAATCCAAGTACCTAGTGGAAGTGAGTTGCATGCAGCTGTTAGTTTTTTATGGTTAAATGTTTCACCACTCGCTGTGCGCCTACCCTCAAATTTGTTTGAATAAAAGCTTGCTTGACCAAAAAGGGTTTTGGTAACCTTTTTAGATTTTTTTTCTTTTATCTCATAATCGGCCTCTTTTTTCTGTCCATTAACATGTTGACAGAAAATAACAATAAAAAAAAACAATACAGAAACCCTTGCTTTGAAGTGTGGTTTTGGCATGCAGTAGTTTTGGTAAACAATTATTTTCCGGCTAAATACTTTTGTTTCAGTTCTTTGTCTTCTCCATATATATCATCATAAAATTTTATGGCTCCATTTATATTTTCGCAAGTAAAATATCTTATAAATAAAGGTATTTTATTTTTAACCTCAATTATGTGTTTTTCTTTATGTGCTATCCAATTTCTTATTGAATCTGTATTATATCGAAGGGTATCATTTCGTTTTAAATTTATAGAATCATTCCTCACAATAAAATCTGCCAATTTTTGCCACTCTTGTACACGTATACATCCATGACTAAGACTTCTTACTCCGTTCTTAAATAAATATCGCTGGTTAGTATCATGCAAATAAACAGAATAACGATTTTCAAAGTTAAATTTAATTATTCCCAATGCGTTCCCATCTCCACTACCTTGTTGTATTATATAAGGAATACCTTTTTTATACTTATCCCAATTAATATTTGCAGCATCTATTTTTTCACCTTTACCGTTCAATAGATATAGACCTCGGCGTGCAAGGTAAGACGTATTTCGTTTTAGACCAGGCAGCATTTCTTTAAAAATTATACTTGTAGGTACAGTCCATGTAGGGTATAAAACAATTTGGCTAATTGCACTCGTTAAAGTAGGCGTAGGTGTAGCAGCTTTTCCGCAGATAACTTTGGATTCAAATACCAGAGAATCTGCACTCCACACTTTTAATTTGAAAGAAGGCAAATTGACCCATATATATTTTTTGGGCATTACTTCGGGCAAAATTT
>JANPIF010000084.1:0-4448 GCA_031424845.1 Ferruginibacter sp. | reverse complement strand
ATCCGTTTTAATAGAACCTTCAAAAACAATTTGTCCACGATGGTTTACAATACCGTATTTGGTATTTGTACCACCAATGTCAATTCCTATAGCATGATCGTTTGAGATATCTAGCATTTTTTTTAGCTTATTATATTTAATGGGCTGTGGTTTCTGTAGCATCATAATTTACACCTTGTTTGCTTAAAATTCCTTTTACTACAAATGCAAAAAAGGCGAGATAAGCGTAGCAAGCTGCGGCTATCCAGTAAGATGCATGTATGCCATAACCAGGTTCAGTAGAACCGGCTTGTAAAAAATCGGCAAATTTTCCTTGTATTGGTGGAATAATACCGCCACCTAAAATCATCATTATTAAAAAGGCTGAACCCTGTGTGGTATATTTTCCTAAACCTGCAACAGACAAACTAAAAATACATGGCCACATAATGGAGCAAAATAAACCTCCACTCAAGAAAGCATAAATGGCTACTGTGCCTGTTGTTTGTGTACCTATCACCATTGCCGCAACACCTAATAAAGAAAATATCAATAAAGTTCTTGCAGGTTTATCATTGCTTATAAAGAAGGCTGCAATTTGTATAAAGACACATATTAAATACCAAAAAAGGTTTTCCATATTATAGCCAAAAGCACTGTTTACCAAAATTAAAATTACAAAAGCTATGATTGGAACAATGAATTGTAAAATGATTCTTTTTTGTTTTGTGAAACCAAATGCTCCAACGGCACCGGCCCATCTACCAATCATTAAACTACCCCAATACATAGCAATGTAAGGAGTGGCTTCTGACGAAGAAAAACTACCAAACGCAGGATATTTCATTAACTCCGCAAGGTTACTTCCAACTGTAACTTCTACACCCACATAAAAGAAAATACCAAGCATACCCAATAGTAATTGTGGGTATTTCATAGCACCCCAACCTGTAGGATTTTTCTTTGCAGAGATGTTTGTAAAAACCAATCCTAATATAATAACTGCAAAAGCGCCTATCAACCATTTTAATCTGTATGATTCTAAAGAATGCATTTCGGCATCTGAAATGGTAGGAGATAAATTCATGTAACTGCTAAAAATTGGTACAAACATCACCGCTAAAAGTCCAGTCATTATTAACAACATACTTAAAGCTTTGTTTGCTTTTTCTGTTTTTTCCAATGTAATACCCGCGGGTACTTTTTTAGAAAAATAAAACATTGCAGCTGCAGCTATAAATAATGCACCCACGCAGCTGTATAATAAAATTACTTTACCCAAACTTAGGCTTGCAATTTTTTCGTCGGTAATGGCTGCCGTAGTTCCAAACAACGCAATACCAACCACCAATGGACCAATAGTTGTACCAAATGAATTGATAGCGCCACCCAATGTTACTCTACTTGTACCGGTGCTTGGGTCACCCAATGCAATTGCAAAAGGTTGTGCGGCCGTTTGCTGTAATGAAAAACCTAGTGCTACTACAAATAAACCTGCAAGCATACCTGGGAAAGTTCCAAGGTTTACTGCAATGATCATTACTACAGCACCCAATGCAGAAAACAGTAAGCCGTAAACTATACCTTTTTTATAACCCCATTTGGCTACTGGGTCATTGCCCTTCATAGCGCCAACTGCAAATAAAATAAGTGCACCAACAAAATATGCAAAATAAAACGCTGTATCTACCAACTGACTTTGAAACTGGTCTAAATTAAATTTGTGTTTACAAAAAGGAATAAAAACACTATTGCCGGCAGCAATAAAACCCCAAAAGAAAAATACAGTAACCAGTGTTCCAAGCGCTCCGTAATTTGTAGGAATTAATTTTCCTGATGAAGGCGATTGGAGATTTTCATTGTTGTTTGATATCATGTTAAGTTGGTTTTGTGCCTCAAAATAGGATAAATATTTATTAACTAAAAAATAATTTGTCAGTAATAGAATCTTATGGCCTCACAATTTTGTAATATTAATTTTAGTTTTAAAATTACACATTTTATGATGCACAATTTTATTAAGTAATACAAAGTGTTTTTAATTTAATCAAAATCTGATCTAATTAAATTTATTTTTATACTGTGTTTATCACAATCAAAATTTACTTCATAAATTCATTCTAAATTATTAATCATAAAAATGGAAATTATTCATGTAAGTGCTGAGTGCTATCCAATGGCTAAAGTGGGTGGGCTTGCAGACGTAGTGGGGGCTTTACCAAAATACCAGCAGGAAAAAGGTGATATTGCTAAAGTGGTGTTGCCCATGTACCGCACAAAGTTTTTATATGATAGTGAATGGGAAGTAGTGCATAAAGGAAATTTCTCTATGGAGAAAATGAATTTTGACTTTACTGTTATAAAAGAAAAAGACAACAAACTGGGGTTTGATTTGTATTTGGTGGATATAAACGGTTTGCTGGACAGAGAAAAGGTATATGGCTACGATGACGATACAGAGCGGTTTACAGCTTTTCAAATAGCGGTAATGGAATGGATAAATAAATGGGAACACTTGCCAGATATTGTTCACGTACACGATCACCAGGCTGCCCTTATTCCATTTATGATGCAGGAATGTTTTGCCTACGCAAAATTAAAATACATTCCCACTATCTTAACCATACACAATGCACAATACCAAGGGTGGATGGGTTGGGAAAAAGCAGCATACTTACCTGCATGGAACACTTGGAAATGGGGAATGCTGGATTGGAACAATACTGTAAACCCACTTGCTTGTGGTATAAAGTGTGCCTCTGCAGTAAACACCGTAAGTCCTGGTTACATGCAGGAGTTAATGGATGATGCCAATGGTTTGGAAAGTTTATTTAGAGCAGAATATTTTAAATGCTCAGGTATCATAAATGGCATTGACTACAAAGTTTGGAATCCCAATACTGATACATATATACTGGACAATTTTTCTGTAAAAGATTTTACGGAAGGGAAAGCTTTAAATAAAAAGAAGCTGTGCGATGATTTTGACCTTCAACAACAGTTGCCTTTATTCGTTTTTATTGGTAGGCTTGTACAGGAAAAAGCAGCTGACCTTTTGCCTGAAGCCATACAAGATGCTTTGAAAAGGTATGAAGGAAAATTAAATTTTTTAATACTTGGAAGCGGTGAGCCAGAGGTTGAAAATGCTTTGATGGCTTTGCAAAATAAATTTGTTGGATATTATAATTCTCAAATAACTTACAATGAAAAACTAAGCCACTTAATGTATGCCGGTGCAGATTTTTTATTGATGCCAAGTAGGGTGGAGCCATGTGGCTTAAACCAGCTATATGCTATCCGATATGGTACAGTGCCTGTTGTAAGAAGAACAGGAGGGTTACGAGATACTGTAAAAGATATTGATGAAGAAAATGGCTATGGTTTGTGTTTTGATTATGCATCTCTTACCGATATTGATATTTCTATACAGCGTGCGCTTTTATTGTATGATGACAAAAAGAAAATGAAATCAATTAGAAAAAGAATGATGGAAATTGATAATAGCTGGGTAGCCAGTGCACAACAATATTTAAACCTTTACACATCTGTTCAACAAAAATAAAAACAATGACGAGCAAACAAGTAGTAGCAGTAATTTTAGGCGGTGGAGCAGGATCAAGATTATATCCACTCACAGCCACAAGAAGCAAACCCGCAGTACCTATTGCTGGTAAATACAGGTTGGTAGATATACCCATTTCAAATTGTATAAACAGTGGTATTAATAGAATGTTTGTACTTACCCAATATAATTCTGCCTCGCTTAACAAGCATATAAAGAATACATACCAATTCAGCGGTTTTAGCAGCGGCTTTGTAGATATACTTGCAGCTGAGCAAACGCCGGATAGCCTTGGGTGGTTTCAAGGCACTGCAGATGCTGTACGCCAGTCATTAAAGCACATTGAAAAAAACGAATTTGAATATGTGCTTATTTTAAGTGGTGACCAGTTATATCAAATGGATTTTGCAGAAATGATAGATAACCATAAAAATGCTGGTGCAGATATAACCATTGCTACTATCCCTGTAAATGAAAAAGAAGCCACAGAGTTTGGAATTTTAAAATCTAATGAACAAAATAGTATAACCTCTTTTATAGAAAAACCTGCTGCAGCTTTATTGCCAAATTGGGTAAGCGATACCGGAACGGATATGCAAATGATGCAGAGAAATTACCTCGCAAGTATGGGCATTTATATCTTTAGTAAAAAAGTATTGTTTGATTTACTTGGAGTAGAAAAAAAAGATGCTACGGATTTTGGAAAAGAAATTATACCCGATGCTATAAATAAATACAAAGTAATAAGTTACCAGTATGGCGGATACTGGACGGATATTGGAAATATTGCTTCCTTTTTTGAGGCTAATCTTGCACTCACAATGGATATACCCCCATTTAATTTATTTGATAACCAACGGATGATTTTTAGCAGGGCACGTATGTTGCCACCGGCTAAAATAAGTGG
>JANPIF010000083.1:0-8212 GCA_031424845.1 Ferruginibacter sp. | reverse complement strand
TGTGGCAGCCTATTTGAATGATGTACGTTTAATTGATAATATAGATTTATAAACGATTTGATAATGATGAAAGAATGAAAAAGAAAATACTTTCTGTATTAAAATATATTCTCTTTTTAGGTGGCGGTTTGTTGCTTGTTTGGTGGCAATTACATAGTATGACGCTTGAACAGGAAATACAATTTAAAAATGCGTTTAAGAGTGCTAATTATTTATTGGTTATACCTGTTGTTTTAATGAGTTTGATGAGCCACCTTAGTCGATCTATGCGGTGGAAATTATTAATGGAACCTCTAGGATATAACCCCTCTCTAAAAAATGTTTTTGGAGCTACAATGGTGGGATACTTAGCTAATTCTGCAGTACCAAGATTGGGAGAGGTTTTAAAATGTACAATATTAGCAAAGTATGAAAAACTCCCAACAGATAAATTAATAGGAACAATTTTAATAGAAAGAACCTTTGATCTCATAACATATGTTTTCTTTATTTTTTTTACAGTAATAATTCAAATAGACACCGTAGGAAGTTTTGTAAAAAACAAATTAACAATTGCCTCAGAAGGATCGATACCTTGGTGGTTAAAATTATTGTTATTTATACTTTTTATTTTCTTGATAATTATTATTGTAAAAAGGATCTTAAGATTATTTCCCAATAATAAAACATTGCTAAGTATTAAACATTTTTTTGGTGGCATTGCAAAAGGCTTTGCTGCCATCAAAAATTTAAAAGATAGAAGAGCTTTTATAATGCATACTGTTTTTATTTGGAGTATGTATTTGTTGCAAATTTATTTAGGTTTTAAAGCTATGGAAGCAACTGAAAACTTAAACTTAAAAGCTGCATGTTCGGTTCTTTCATTATCTACACTTGCAATGATATTAACACCTGGAGGCATTGGCTCTTTTCCGTTTTTTGTAATGGAAACCCTAGCCATTTATAACATCCCTACCTCTCAGGGTAATGCATTTGGCTGGCTTATATGGGGGGTAAGTACAGGTATTATAATTGTAGCCGGGTTAATTTCACTATTAGTATTACCATATATAAATAGGAATAAAAATGAGATCAATTTATCAAATACCTAATAAAATTTTTACCAAAGAGAGTTTGATTAAACAGGTTTTTGCATGGAAGATGGTAGGTAAAAAAATTATATTTACCAATGGTGTATTTGATGTGCTGCACAAAGGACACATAGCTTCTTTAAGCGAGGCTGCTAGCTACGGCGAAATGTTAATTGTAGCAGTAAATTCTGATGAATCTGTTAAAAGATTAAAAGGTCCTACCCGACCCATTAATGATGAACAAGCAAGAGTACTGGTGCTTGCAAGCCTTTTGCAAACTGATGCCGTTATTATTTTTGAAGAAGACACTCCGCTCGAGTTGATTAAAGCGTTAATGCCAGATGTATTGGTTAAAGGAGGAGATTATACAGTTGAACAGATTGCTGGAGCTAAAGAAGTAATTGCAGCAGGTGGAGAAGTGAAATTAGCAGCATTGATTGATGGGATTTCTTCTACACAAATCATTGATAAAATGGGTGGAAAATTATAAGGAATATAGCTGCTTTTTTTCCTTCTGAAACACGATTTTTAATTAATGAATACTTCAAACAAATATAGATTCTCCCAATAAAAATTAATTATTATTTAATATTATTTACTCCCATGAACAATTCAAAACCGGTATTTTCATTTTTTACTAAAACTGATGAAATTGCCGCATAAAAAAACGATTGCAAGAGATATAAGCTGGCTATCTTTTAACAGCCGTGTGCTGCAGGAAGCTGCAGATGATACTGTTCCTTTAAAAGAAAGAATAAAATTTTTAGGAATATTCTCTAATAATCTTGATGAATTTTTTAGAGTAAGGGTGGCTGCCTTAAAAAAAATGATAGAGCTTGGTCACAAAGCAAAAATGCATCTGGAAGTGGATCCTCAAAGTATTTTAGATGAGATACAAGAAAAAGTGCTGATACAACAGCGAGAATTTGAAAGAACATGGAAAGAAATTTTGAGGGAATTAAAAAAAGAAAAAATACACTTTGTAACTGATAAAAAACTAACTGCTTCTCAACAAAAATTTGTACTCGATTATTTTAATGAAGAAGTACGCAGTTTTATAGTTCCATTAATGATTGAAAGTTTGCACCAGTTTCCGGTGCTTAACGATAAATCAATTTACCTGGCCTGTAGGCTTTCAAAACAAGACAGATCAATACCCCAGCGGTTCGCACTTGTATCTGTTCCTACCAGACATCTATCGAGGTTTTTAATTTTACCTTCTAAAAATGATGAGCAGTTCATCATGTTGTTAGAAGACGTAATTCGATTCTGTCTACCAAATATATTTTCGTTTTTTGGTTATGATAAATTTTCATCTCACATTATAAAAGTTACCAGAGATGCTGAAATAGATATTGACAATGATGTATCTGGTTCGCTCATTCAAAAAATAGAAAAAGGATTAAAAAACAGAAAAAAAGGTAAGCCCGTAAGATTTGTTTACGATAAAGAAATTGAACCTGCACTACTTACCTATCTTGTAAAAAGATTAGGACTTACCCATAATGAAAACTTAATACCTGGTGGTAGCGTTCACAATTATAAAGACTTTATAAACTTCCCAGAGAGCGTTTTCAACCAAAAAAAATTACGAAAAAAACCATTTACACACCCTTTATTAAAAAACATAAACAGTGTTACATCTGTAGTAATGGAAAAAGATGTTATGCTACATTTTCCTTACCATTCTTACGATAGTGTAATTGATTTTTTGAGAGAAGCTGCTATTGACCCCGAAGTATTGAGTATTAAGATAACCTGCTATCGATTGGCATCAAGATCAAAAGTGATAAATGCACTTACCAATGCTGTGCGAAATGGAAAACAAGTAACTGCCATGCTGGAATTAAGGGCCAGGTTTGATGAAGAAGCTAACCTTGAGTGGAAGGAAGAACTGGAAGATGCTGGTGTAAAAGTTTTAATTGGTGTGACTAATCTTAAAGTACACGCAAAATTGTGCCTTATAAAAAAACGTGTAAAAAATGTAACTACACATTATGGTTTTATAAGTACAGGTAATTTAAATGAAAAAACAGCAAAAGTATATGGAGACCATTGTCTGCTTACATCTGACAGGAATTTAATGGCAGATGTAAACAGAATTTTTATGTATTTGGAAAACCCTTCTTTAAGAATAGGATTATTAAAAGCATGTAAACAATTATTGGTTAGCCCCATAAGTATGCGCAGGCAAATAAACCTTTTTATAAACAGAGAAATTAAATTTGCCAAGCATAAAAAACCAGCCGCTATTACTTTAAAATTAAATTCTTTAAGTGATAGTCTTTTAATTGAAAAATTAGCAGAAGCTGCAAAAGTGGGGGTTGAAATAAAATTAATTATAAGAGGAATTTGCTGCATGTTTACAGAAAACAAAAAATTTAAAAAACCAATTGAAGCTATCAGTATTATTGATGAATATTTGGAACATGCCCGAGTGATGATATTTGAAAACAATGGTTCGCCAAAAGTTTTTATATCATCTGCAGATTGGATGGTAAGAAATATAGATCATAGAATTGAGGTAGCCTGCCCAATTTTTGAAAAAGCGCTAAAACAAGAATTAATAGATATTATAAATATTCAGCTAAGCGATAACATAAAAGCAAGAGAGCTAGACAATGATCTGAGCAACCAGTACATCAACCCAAGAAATACAAAAAAAGTTAGATCGCAGATTGAAATCTTTAATTATCTAAATAAAACTACAACTATAAAAAACTGATAGAGGTGTTTAAACCTGATCTTGAGATTTCATCTTAGGAAATTAAAAAACTGTAAGAATGTCTAAAATAGTAGTAGATTTTTAAAAACAACCTTACGCTTTTGCCAAAGCGGGTGTAACTTTAAAACCATTTTTTACGATACTACCGGTTTCTTTAAATATGCCTGTAATAGAAACCATGTTTAATGGAAACTCCAAAAGTACATGGCAAAAGCTTAGAAAATAAAGCCATCTAAGCCCAAGCGAATAATTTACTCCGTAAAGAATTAATGAAGTAACCCACAAAATAACCACACCAATAAAACGGGCTTTTGGTACTTTATGCCATTTAATAACTTCAGTTTTGCTAAACCAGTTTAGGTAATGATATGTATAAGCAAAAGCTATAAAACGCATGAGTAAAATACCAGTTTGAGAGTGGAAAACAACCTGTGCTGCATTACTGTAATCTGGTGCAGGCACTTGTACCCCATCAGTACCTTGGTAATATAATAGGTTGCCAGATGCATCTTTTAGCTGTGGAAAATCTATATTAAAAATATGGGTAAGAAAACTTAGATTGGTATCATAAAATCCATCCCCGCCCGCTACATAAGAATCCTGGCCGTATTTTGTAATTTCTATAAAAGTTCTATCTCTAAAAATTGTAAACAATAAAATAGGACAAACAATAAATACCACGAAAGAAATTAGGCCACTCACACTCCTACTCTTTAAAGCACCAAACAAAATAAACAAGCCTGTAAATACAAATACATGAATAAGTGTTGGTAATAATGCGCCAATAAAAAAAGCAAACCCATCTCTTTGATCAGGTTTAAAAATAGCATTGGAAATAAAGAGTATAAAAAACAAACCGAAAATCTTGATATAAATATTTTTTACAAAAATCATTAATAATGATCCTGTAAGGGCTACGAAAATTATTTTATTACCAAAATCTGAACCAAAAGGCCAGTTCCAATGATTGCGATATGCAAGGCTTTCTAATAAAATAATTCCGCCAATAATCCATAAAACTATGCTATCGTACTTTCCTTTTGTAAAATATTGCCTATCGTGTAGCCAGCTAATTTCAGTAAGATAATGCAATGGTCCCAGCACTGCATAAGCAAAAAGAAACACCTCAAAAGGCATAATAAAAGCTGCTATGCAACTAAATATCATCAAACCTATGTTTACTACATTTATTCTTGTACCGGAGTTCATTTGATAAAAATTATGGGCAGTTTTTTATTATTTGGTTTTCAAATTTACTACATCAATTTTCAAATGTCTTAGTTATGGTCTAAAATTTTACAAATGTTTATAATGTACATTTTTTGTTGAAAGATTATTGAACAATACAACGATACTTTACTTTATTATCCTCAATTTTAACCCTCTTAACAAACCCAAACATTTTATTTTGATTTTAGCCGCAATAGATATTGGAAGCAATGCAGCACGACTGCTTATAAACGATGTTCAAAAAGTAAAAGATGGTAAAACCATTTTTAATAAACTTAATTTGGTAAGGGTTCCGCTAAGACTTGGGTTCGATGTTTTTGGGAGCAAAGTAATCTCTCCTGAAAAGGAAGCAATGCTTGTGGAAACCATGAAATCTTTTAGACATTTAATGAATGCATATAATGTGGAAGCACTTAGAGCTTGTGCCACCAGTGCAATGAGAGATGCCAGCAATGCAAAAGAAATAATTGCAACCGTACAAAAAGAAGCTGGTATTTTAATAGAAGTAATTGATGGTGATATGGAGGCCAATCTTATATATGAAAACCATGTGGCAGAAAATATGGACAACGAGCACAGCTACATGTATATAGATGTGGGCGGAGGCAGTACTGAGATATCGTTTTTTAGCAATGGTATCTTAACCTTTAAAAAATCGTTTGATATTGGTACCATACGTATTTTAAAAAATATGGTTACAGATGCTCATTGGGAAGAATTAAAAAATACCATAAAAGCAGTTGCCAAAGGCCAAAAGGCAGTAGTGGCAATTGGTAGCGGGGGTAACATAAATAAAGTATTTAGTTTAAGTAAACGTAAAGAAGGGAGACCATTGCCATTGGAATTGCTGCGGGAATATTACAATGAACTGGAGCCAATGACCTTAAAACAACGAATAACAAAATATAGTTTTAGAGATGATAGAGCAGATGTGATTGTACCGGCGCTTCTCATATATATTAATGCCATGCGCTGGGCAGGTGCTGAAGAAATATATGTTCCAAAAATTGGTTTGGCAGATGGATTAATTCAACATTTGTGGGAAGAAGTGAAAAAATAGATTTTTAAATATTTAGATATTAGATTTTAGATTGTAATGCATTTCAATTATTAATTATCCATTTTACATTTATCCATTATAACAAAATGTCCATACACAAAGAAGTAAAAAAAATTACCACCAATACCCTACAGAAAATGAAAGCTGCAGGCGATAAAATTTCCATGCTTACTGCGTATGATTTTTCGTTTGCGAAAATATTTGATGCAGCCGGTATAGAAGTTATTTTGGTAGGCGATAGCGCCAGCAATGTAATGGCAGGTAACGAAACCACTTTGCCCATCACCATGGAGCAAATGATTTACCATGCGCAAAGCGTGGTAAGGGGTATAAATCGTTGCTTGGTGGTGGTAGATATGCCTTTCGGTTCTTACCAAGGCAATACAAAAGAAGCACTTAACAATGCCATCCGCATCATGAAAGAAACCGGTGGACACGCCATAAAACTCGAAGGTGGCGAGCATGAAGTAGAATCTATCAAACGAATTGTAAACAGTGGCGTACCCGTTATGGGTCACTTGGGTTTAACTCCACAGAGCATTTATAAGTTTGGCACTTACACCGTACGTGCAAAGGAAGATGAAGAAGCTGAACAATTAAAAAAAGATGCGTTGCTTTTGCAACAGGCCGGATGCTTTGCTATTGTGCTGGAGAAAATTCCTGCAGCATTGGCGGCAGAAGTTACGGCAAGTTTGCACATACCCACTATTGGCATAGGTGCAGGCAATGGCTGCGATGGACAGGTGCTTGTAATGCACGATATGCTGGGTATTAATGCTGAATTTAAACCAAGGTTTTTACGCCAGTATTTAAATATGGATGAACAAATTACAGGTGCCATCAAACAATATATTACCGATGTAAAAAGCAGTGATTTTCCTAACGAGACAGAACAGTATTAATTTTTATTCCCCTCCCTCGGAGGGTGCCCGAAGGGCGGGGTGGTTTCTTAAAACTATTTAAATTTTTGGAGCGCATCAGCCGTCCATATCCCAACAGTGGTTCCGCTTTTCCTGTCCGAACGGGTTCATCCGGGCGGGCGCTATTATCTTTTTGCCTCAAAGGCAGGCAAAAGGATAGCCGCTGCAATCGGGGTTACATTTTGAGGGTTAGAAACTTTATTCAACTTTTTAGCTATTGCTAATTCAATTTGTTAAAATATTTCATAAACGGTATGAAATATTTACAATTCTCTTATCTAAGTAAAAAGAGAAATATAACTTTATACCATGGCAAATAATTTTGATAAACAAAGGCACCAAAAAGCATTAACCTACACAGCCCTTATTTGTGGTGCGTTATTGCTCATGTTTATTTTTATAAGTTGGAAAGTTTTGCCACCTGCGCCACCTGTGGTGCAAGATCTAATGGAAATAAACCTTGGCAACAATGATGAAGGTTTGGGCGAAGAACAACCGCTTATTAAAGGAGAAGGAAAACCTAAACCTGAAATAAATGAGCACCCTCAACCAACAGCCCCTGCTCCCGAAGAAGTAGCTGAAGAAAAAATAACGCCAGATGATAATGCAGAAGCAGATGCAGCGCCGGTTGTGAAGACTGTAAAAAAATCTCCACCAGTTAAAGTAACTACCCCTACTCCATCTACTGCGGCCGTGCCAGCACCAAAACCAAAAACACCAAAGGGGATATATACAGGTCCGGGGACAAAAAACGGCAATAATAAAACGGAAGACAATGGTTACACCATGCAGGGCAATAACAAAAATGGCAAAGGCGATGCAGGCGACCCAACAGGCAATAAAGATTCTTATGGCCATACGCCCGGTGGCAAAGTGGGAGGACCAAAAGTTATAAGTGGAAACAGAAAAGTAGTGCGTTATTATTCTTTTACAGGTGAGTTGCCAAAAGCTACCATCAACGCAGTCATTAAAGTTTCTCCTTCAGGTGTAGGCTCATTTTTACGCATAGGCCAAGGCAGTACAAGTTTTAGCAGAGATTATGCAAACGCCATTGCTGGTTATTTAAGAAACATGCAGTTTGACAAAGGAGATGATGAAAGTACAGTAACTGTACAATTTAATTTTACTGTGCAATAGATTTTAATTAAATCGAATTTTATATGAGAAAAAATATTTTATTATTTTTTTCAATTCTCTTTTGTTTGAC
>JANPIF010000082.1:0-2254 GCA_031424845.1 Ferruginibacter sp. | reverse complement strand
GAGAGATTATTACGAGATTTTAGGAGTATCTAAAAGTTCATCAGCTGATGAAATAAAAAAGGCATACCGTAAAACAGCCATGCAGTTTCACCCAGATCGTAACCCTGGCGATAAAGCTGCAGAAGAAAAGTTTAAAGAAGCCGCTGAAGCCTACGAAATCCTCAACGATTCCGATAAAAAAGCACAGTACGATAGATTTGGTCACAATGCATTTGCAGGTGGTAGAGGGAGCGGTGGCAGCCAGGGTTTTGGCGGTATGAACATGGATGATATCTTCAGCCAGTTTGGAGATATTTTTGGTAACAGCGGTGGGGGAGATGAAGGTTTTGGAAGTTTCTTTGGTGGTGGCCGCAGAGGCGGGGGAGGCAACAGTCGTGGCACTAGAGGCAGTAACCTTCGTGTAAAAATGAAACTCAATTTTGAAGAAATAGCAAAAGGGGTAACCAAAACAATCAAGGTAAAAAAATATGTAACTTGTACCACTTGTACAGGTAGCGGAGCTAAAGATAAAAGCAGTATGCAAACCTGCGGTAGTTGTGGCGGAAGCGGTCAAGTAAGAAGAGTGCAAAATACTTTTCTTGGCCAGATGCAAACAGTTACTACTTGTCCTACTTGTAGCGGAGAAGGAAGCACTATCACAGCGAAATGTGTTCCATGCAAGGGTGAAGGGCGAGTGTATGACGAAGAAACTGTAACTGTAGATATCCCCGCAGGAGTACAGGAAGGAATGCAACTCAGTGTAACAGGCAGAGGAAATGCAGGCGAGCGTGGTGGAAGTGCAGGAGATTTAATTGTATTAATTGAAGAAGAAGCGCACCCGCATTTAAATAGAGATGGTTTAAACGTTGGATACGATTTACATATCTCATTTCCCGATGCAGTTTTTGGTACACAAATAGAAGTCCCTACTATAGATGGTCGTGCTAAAATAAAAGTTCCCCCAGGCACTCAAAGCGGTAAAATTTTTAGGCTCAAAGGCAAAGGTTTTCCTAATGTAAACAGTTACGAAAAAGGAGACCAGCTTATACAAGTAAATGTATGGACGCCACAGCATGTAACGCACGACGAAAAAGAAGCACTCGAAAAAATGAGTGAATCAAAAAACTTCATTCCCAACCCTGAGAAAAATGAAAAATCATTTTTCGATAAAGTAAGAGAAATGTTTAGTTGATTTTTTAAATTATTATTGCCCGCATTTTTTTGCGGGCTTTTTTTATGGTTTAGGGGCTGTCAACATTAAACATTATTCAACATTTGTCAGGGCTGTCCGTAGTCCTCCTCGTGCCGCCTGCGGCGGCCCTGCGGGGTACTACTTCCCATCCCTCAGCCCTTCACCATCATATCATTTTTCATCTTTTATTATGCAACAGATATGGTTGCAAGAGATGTTTCTATGAATATCTTTTTCTTTTCTTAACAATTAAATTTAAATAAAGTTTGTTAACGATTTAAAAGTCCCTATCTTTGCAATCCGCTTTAAGAAAAAAAGCAAAAAGTTCTTTCTTTCCAATCCTGGTTTGATTAAATATTCTAGTTTAAAACTCACATCACACACATTGTTTATTGAGCAATAAAAATTAAATATTTTTTCAAATAAATTTTGTCAAATGCATTGGTATTTATACCTTTGCACTCCGCAAGAAAAAAGGGGTGATAATATCTAAAGAGATAAAGAAGAAAAGAGGGGATAAAATAAAAATAAATTAGGTTAATAAAAAATAGTTTTTTACTTTTGCACCCCGCTTCAAAAAAGGGGATAGAAAAAAGGTAAATATAAGTTCTTTGAAAGATTGGAAATAACAGCAACAAAACGAAAGTTTAAACAGGAAATGTCAGCAAAAATAACAAATAGAATTTGACACAAGTTTTTTCTGAAGAGAAATTACAAGTCACGTTCAAACAACTCATTTACAATGGAGAGTTTGATCCTGGCTCAGGATGAACGCTAGCGGCAGGCTTAATACATGCAAGTCGAGGGGCAGCACGAGTAGCAATACTTGGTGGCGACCGGCAAACGGGTGCGGAACACGTACGCAACTTTCCCAAAACTGGTGAATAGCCTTCCGAAAGGGAGATTAATACACCGTAAGATATAGAAGTGGCATCACATTTATATTATAGCTCCGGCGGTTTTGGATGGGCGTGCGGCTGATTAGGTAGTTGGCGGGGTAACGGCCCACCAAGCCTGCGATCAGTAACTGGTGTGAGAGCACGACCAGTCACACGGGCACTGAGACACGGGCCCGACTCCTAC
>JANPIF010000081.1:0-5620 GCA_031424845.1 Ferruginibacter sp. | reverse complement strand
TAAATAACCCAATTCAATTGGCAAAAGTGTTGGAAACACTTACGGCTATTCAACAAGATTTTAATAATGCTAACGCAGGTGGCAAACAAATTTCTATTGCAGATATCATTGTGTTGGCAGGAAATGCAGGAGTAGAGCACGCTGCAAAGCAAGCCGGGCAGGAAGTAAAAGTGCCATTTGCCGCAGGCAGAACAGATGCATCGCAGGAACAAACAGATGTGGAATCTTTTGCAGTACTTGAGCCACAAGCAGATGGTTTCCGTAATTATGCCAAAGCAAAATTCACAGTATCGGCAGAAGAAATGTTGGTTGATAAAGCACAATTACTAACGCTTACAGTACCAGAAATGACTGTACTTGTTGGCGGGTTACGTGTACTGAATACCAATTTCGATTTATCGCAAACGGGCGTATTTACCAAAAAACCGGAAGTACTTAATAATGATTTTTTTGTGAATTTGTTGGATATGAATACAACGTGGAAAGCAGTTTCTGAACAAGATGATGCATTTGTAGGAACAGATCGCAACACTGGTAGTATTAAATGGATAGGTACAAGGGTAGATTTGATTTTTGGCTCAAATACTGAGTTGCGTGCTATTGCAGAAGTTTATGCATGTGCAGACGCAAGCGAAAAATTTGTGAATGACTTCGTAGCTGCGTGGACAAAAGTTATGAACCTGGATCGTTTTGATTTGGTTTAAGATATAAATAACATTAGAAAAGCCGACCCCATTTTAAAGGGTCGGCTTTTGTATTTCATAAGGGGATGTAATATATTTCCTAATCCGTTTCAGATGCTGTTGGATGTTCTTCGTTTTCACCTTTTGATTCTTCGTTTTTTCCGGTTTTTACATTTGTATCTTCCACAGGATTTTCTTCATCGCTGCGGTTTTCGTTTTGAAGGATATTTCCTTTTGGTTTTTCGGTAGTTGTTTCATTTTTATGATCCATGTTATAATATTTTTGTTGATTAATACTTTATTAATTGCACAATGTGTTCCAAAAAATCTTTTATATATAAATACTAAATATTGCTTGTAAGCTGTGGAGATAAATGCACAAAGGGTTACAATGAGAACTGAGCAATATGATCTTTGGGTTTTAAACTTATAAAAAAAGCCACCATATTAATGGTGGCTTCTCTTCAAGTTCAATAAAACATTATTTCTTCGGCATTATAATAGGAACCGCTTTCTCTCTTATCATTTTATTTAATTCAACTACATCTACATCCAGCAAAAGCTGTAATTTTTTTAATTGCACATCAGCCAATAAAGCAAGATCATTATAGGCATTTTTTACCTGTTGTGTTGGTGCATTGTAACCACTATTTGCATAATCAAATAAGCCACTTATTTTATCGTTTAGACGAATAGGATAGTTCAAAACATCTTGTCCGCTTTTTGCTTTTGTCTGGTAAAGTGCTTCTTCAATAGCAGTCAATTGTTTATTAATAGTATCTCCTTTTTGTTTTATATCTTTTGGTAAATTAATACCTTGCCTTTCATTAAAATCATTTATTTGTGTTCTTACATCTCTTATATTTTTAATTGCTTTTTGTATAGATGTAAATTTATCTCTTATACTTATTAATGTTTTAAATTGGTCTTCGTAATCTGTCTGAGTTATTTTATATGTGGGATTTGCCAATAGAGTAAAAGGTTTTTCAACTGAATCTTTATTTACTTTTATTTTAACGAAATACTGTCCCGGTATTGCTTTGGGGCTTCCAACAGCACCATTCCACAAAATCATTCCATCTATTTTTTCAGCTTCGGGGTAGTACATATTCCAAACAAATTTATTCATGCCCTTGCTTATTTCTATTTTATCATTCTTTTCTTTTGCATCAGTTGCGTAAGTTTTTATAACGTTTTTATTTTTATCAAATAATGTTATACTTGCTTTACTGCTGTCTGTTAATTCTTTTAAATAAAAATTAAGTATTGCTCCGTTTGGTGCATTTGTTCCTGCGTTTTTTACATTCATGTTTACAGAACCCTCTCTTATATAACTATCATTTACAGGGAATAAAAAAATGTTCTTATCTTTTATGGCTGCATCATATTCCTGTAATGGTGTAAGGTCATCTATACTCCATAATGCACGCCCTTGAGTAGCTATAATGAGATCGTTGTTTTTAATGGTTAAGTCGGTAATAGGTACAATGGGTAAATTTAATTGTAAAGGGCGCCAGTTATTTCCATCATTATAACTAACATACATTCCATATTCAGTACCTGCATATAATAATCCTTGTCTTTTTTTATCAGCACGAATGGCTCTAGCAAAATGCATGACGGGTATACCATTGGTTATTTCTTTCCATGTTTTTCCATAATCTTCTGTTTTGAAAATATATGGTTTAAAATCATCCAATTTGTATTTTGTACCCACAATATAAGCTGCGCCTTTTTTAAAAGGCTCTGCTTCCATACAGTTCCACATCATCAATTTACCTGCTCCGCTTGGTGTTACATCTGTCCAGTTTTTTCCGCCATCTTTGCTCATATTTACTCTGCCATCATCACTGCCTGTCCATAATAAATCTTTTTCGTATTCACTTTCCATAGCTGTGAAAATGGTGCAATAATATTCAACAGATGTGTTATCCTGGGTGATAGGTCCACCGCTTGATTGTTGCTTTGCAGTATCATTTGTAGTAAGATCTGGACTGATCATTTGCCAGCTTTGTCCTTCATTTTCTGTCACAAATAAATGTTGTCCTGCTGCGTATAATTTTTTAGGATTGTGTGGCGAAAAAAATATGGGAAAATTCCATTGAAAGCGATATTTCATTGTATTTACCCCTGCGCCCATTGGATTATCCGGGTACACACTAATGGCCCTGTTTTCACCTGTTTTATGATCGAGCCTGCTAAGATAACCGCCATAATTTCCACCATAAACAATATCAGGATTTAAAGGGTCTGCTACCACATAACCACTTTCTGCCCCTGCGGTAGAAGACCAGTCGTCAGTAGAAATTTGGCCTCCCTTACTTGCACTTAATATTCTTACTGTACTGTTATCTTGTTGTGCAGCCAGTATTCTATAAGGGAAATGATTATCGGTAGAAACCCTGTAAAACTGCGCTGTTGGCTGGTTTTGATAAGTACTCCAGTTGTTGCCTCCATCAAAACTTACTTGGGCTCCACCATCATCTGCAATAATCATTCTGTTGGCGTCTTCTGGGTCAATCCACAAATCATGATGATCTCCGTGTGGAGTAGGTATGGACTTAAATGTTTTACCGGCATCAGTACTTTTATAAAAACCTACATTTAAAGCATAGACCATATTTTCGTTTTTAGTATCCGTAAATATTTTACTGAAATACCATGCTCTCTGTAAAATATTTGCATCATCAGATTGTTTTTCCCATGTATTACCGCCATCATCACTTCTATATAGTCCACGGCTTTTACATTCAATTAATGCATAAATCCTTTCAGGGTTTGTAGCACTTACAGCAATACCAATATTGCCAATCACTTCTTTTTTAGGCATGCCTTTTTTATCCATCAGGTTGGTCCATGTTTCACCAGCATCGGTACTCTTCCACAAACCGCTTCCCGGGCCACCACTTTCAAAACTATGAGGAGTTCTTTTCACATTCCAGGTGCTTGCATATAGGGTAGATGGATTACCTGGTTCCATTACAATTTCTACAGCGCCTGCATTGGCATTTGCATACAAAACCTTGCGCCAGTTTTTTCCGCCATCTGTAGTTTTATAAACGCCACGTTCTTCGTTGGCACCAAATAAATGACCAAGGGCTGCTGCCCAAACAATGTCAGGATTTTTTGGATGTACAACAATTCTGCTTATATGCCTTGTGTTTTTTAAAGAAGTAAGTTTCCAGCTTCTTCCACCGTCATCACTGCGCCAAATACCATTTAAACCTTCACTTACATTTCCTCTTAAAGTATTTTCTCCCTCCCCAGCATATAAAATTGTTTCATCGCTTGGGGCTATAGCAACAGCACCAATAGATCCGCCAAAATATTTATCAGATATATTTTTCCAGTTGCTTCCTCCATCAGTGGTTTTCCATACACCACCACCTGTTGCGCCAAAGAAAAATGTATTTTTATTTTTATAACTTCCGGCAACTGTACCGCTTCGTCCTCCTCTAAAAGGACCAATCTGTCTATACTTAACCTGGCTAAACAATATAGAATCGGTGTGGTTAACACTTAGGTTATCTTTTTGAGCTGCCGCAATATTTGCAATAAAAATCGCTGCAATAGAAAGTAAAATTTTGTTCATGTAAAAGTTTAAGCATTGAAATTAACGAAATTATAATTTAATACTGCATCCGCAGAAGAAGAAGTTTTTATTACTTTATACGCAAAGTATAGAGAGTGAAAAATTAATTTATATCAACCCTCACTGTAGTTTTTTTCTTTGTTACCTCCAATGGTAAATGTGTTATTATTGAATCCCTTAAAACACTTGTAAGTCTTGTTTTTACAAATCCCTTTAGTGTTACCATACTAATTTCTCTTGCTGGTGCAGGGGTTTTAAAATAGCGAAGCATAGCTTTTTTGCCTGCTGTCATATCCATAGTTGCAAGTTCTGGTAACAAGGTAATGCCACCATTTTTTTCTACAAACTGTTTTAAAGTTTCAATACTCCCGGTTTCATATTCTAAATGTTTTTCTATGGTTGAGCTTTTTTGTAACTCACATAAATTCATAGTCTGTGTACGCAAGCAATGGCCTTCTTCTGCAAGCCACAATCTGTTCGGATCAATGTCCGCAGGAAGTATGTATTTCTTTGAAAATATTTTTTCTTTTTTAGAAATGTAGGCTACAAATTCTTCATTAAAGAGTATATCTTCTTTAAGTTCTGCATGCGCAAGAGGCGTGGCAAGAATACCAACATCTAAAGAACCGTTGTTAAGTCTTTTTATAATTTTTTCAGTAGTAAGCTCACTTATGTGCAGTTTTACGGCTGGGTATTTTTTTATAAAATTCATTAAAAACAATGGAAGTAAATAAGGTGCAAGTGTGGGGATGATACCAATTTTTAAATGACCTTCTACTGTATTTTTTTGTTGGTGTACCAGCTGTTGTACCATTCCGGCTTCGGCAATAATTTTTTTAGCCTGTTCAATTATTATTGTACCGGTTTCTGTTGGTATTATTGGTGTGCAATTTCTTACAAAAATGGTAGTCTTCAATTCTTCTTCCAATTTTTGTACCTGTAAACTGAGCGATGGTTGTGCAATATTACAATGAATAGCTGCCTTTCCAAAATGGCGAAAGGAGTCCAGTGCAATGATGTATTCCAACTGTATTAATGTCATTATAGCTTTAACCTATGAAGTTATAAAATCAATCAATTAAAGATATAAAATTAAAATTTTAAATTGTACAGGAATTTATATAAAAGTTGAGTCTCGGAGTTATCCATTTACTATCGAATTTTTAAAAACTATTAAGATCAGAGTGGCATAAAATTAAACCCCTTTGAAAAATTGAAAGCCATGAAAAAAGATTCATGGCTTTCGTTTTTGTTACCCCTAGAAAAACTGAGTTGGTTGATTGTTTTATTCTTTAATTATTTTGATTGTTTGTACTTCACCTCCAATAATAAATTTTAATAAATA